>JAEUKC010000312.1:0-35165 GCA_016794445.1 Myxococcales bacterium | reverse complement strand
ATCGAGACCACCTTCGGCAGCCAGACCACCAAGGTGAAGCAGATCGTCTCCGGCACCTCTTCGGAGTCCGAGAGCGACCTGCCCACGGTGGTCTCGTTCACGCTGATGCCCCGCATCGGCTACCTGATCCGCACGAGCGACCGCCTGTCGATCTGGCCGCGCATCGGCGTCGGCTACTTCAACGGCCGCAACGGCGCCGTCGAGACCAGCACCGACGCCACCACGGGCAAGACCACGTCGCAGACGGTCACCACCAGCATCAGCTCGATGCTGTTCCAGCTCGACCTCGGCATCATCTACCAGGTCACCGACAACGTGTTCTTCCGCGTCGCGCCCGGCGTGGCCTTCTCGACCAACGGCTCGAGCAACGTCAAGTACAAGGGCACCTACGACAAGGAGGAGTCGGGCAGCGGCTCGGCGTTCCAGTTCGAGATCAGCTCGGGCTTCGGCGCCAACTTCTCCCTCTAGAGATGAGCGACCTCCGCCGCGTCTCTCCCTCCGAGGCCCACGCGCTCGTCGCCGACGGATACATCCACGTCGACGTGCGCTCGGTCGCGGAGTTCGAGCTCGAACACCCCGCCGGCGCCTTCAACGTCCCGTTCCTCGACGTGCCGCCCGGAGGCGGCGCGATGGCGCCGAACCCGGATTTCCTCGCCGTGATGAAGGCGGTGTTCCCCGTGGACAGCCGCCTCGTCCTCGGCTGTCGCGGGGGCAACCGCAGCCTCCGCGCGATCCACGAGCTCACCGCCGCTGGCTACACCCAGCTCGTCGATCAGCGCGCCGGCTTCGACGCTGCGCGCGACGCCTTCGGGCAGATCGTCGAGCCAGGGTGGAAGTCCGCTGGTCTCCCGGTCGAGACCGGCAAGGGCGGCGACCGCGGCTGGGCAGCCCTCCGCGCCCGCCGCGGCGGCTAGGGCGAACAAAGCAAGCCCGAACAAAAGCAAGCCAAAGCAAATCAGGGCGCGATCAGGGCGCCGTCGACCATGAACGGCGCTACCTCCTGCTCGACGAGGGCGATGGTGTGCTCCTCGGTGAGCGCGTGGTCGATCCCCGTCAGCAGCTTGCGCGTGGTGGCGCGGTCGATCGCCGAGAGCACGAACCGCTCGCGCTTGCCCAGCACCAGCCGCTCGGCGTCCCCGCTCGGCAGCAGATCGGCCTTGTTGTAGACGACGATGCGGGGCCGATCGGTGAGGCCGAGCTCCTCGAGCACCGCGTCGGTCGTGCGCAGGTGCTCGTCCATCGCCGGGTCGGTCGCGTCGACGACTTGCAGCAAGAGGTCGGCGTCGACCGCCTCCTCGAACGTGGCGCGGAACGCCGCGAACAGGTCCTCGGGCAGGTTGCGGATGAACCCCACCGTGTCGACCAGCACGATCTCGCGCCCGAGCTCGCCCTCCACCTCGGCGGGCAAGCGCGTCTTGCGCGAGCGCGTGTCGAGCGTGGCGAACAGCTTGTTCTCGGCCAGCACGCTGGCGCCGGTGAGCGTGTTGAGCAGCGTGGACTTGCCCGCGTTGGTGTAGCCGACGATGGCGACCACCGGCATGTCGCTCTTGCCGCGCTTGCGCCGCCGCTCGCGGCGCTGCTTGGCGAGCCCCTTGACCTGCTGCTCGAGGTGGTGGACGCGCTCCTTCGCGCGGCGCTTGCCGATCTCGAGCTTGGTCTCGCCGGGGCCGCGCCCGCCGATGCCGCCCGTGAGCCGGGAGAGCGCGTCGTCGCGCAGGCCGAGGCGGGGCAGGGTGTACTTGAGCTGCGCGAGCTCGACCTGCAGCTTGCCGTCCCGCGACTCGGCGCGCTGGGCGAAGATGTCGAGGATGAGCTGCGTGCGGTCGATGATCTTGAGGTCGGTGATGGTCGCGATCGAGGCGATCTGACCGGCGGAGAGCTCGCGGTCGAAGATGAGGGTCTCGGCGTCGAGCTGCATGGCCCGCACCACGAGATCGTCGAGCTTGCCGCGGCCGAGCACGTATTTCGGGTCGATGCGGTCGCGGTGCTGCACCACGGTGTCGACCACCTCGACCCCGGCGGTGCGGGCCAGCTCGCCGAGCTCGCGGAGGCTCGCCTCGGTGTCGTGCACGGCGGCGAACCGCAGCTTGGGCGTGCTCTGCGCCTGCTTCTCGCCCACGTGCACGAGGATCGCCCGGCCGTCCTTGGCGGCGACGTCGCGCGTGCGCGCGTGGCGGGCGAACTCGGTCTCGAGGCCGGCCACGAGCTCGCCGAAGTCGACGTCGATCCGCTCGAGCCGCAGCGGGCCCTCTTCGCGATACCCGGGCGCGCCGGGCACGTTGTACGCCCAGCTCACCTGGCCGGGGCCGCCGTCGCTGAGCTGGATCGCCGCCACGAGATCGAGGCGCAGCCGCACGAGGTCGACCAGATCGTCGCGAGACAAGGGCTCGTTGCGCAGGTGCGTGTGCAGGAGCCGGAGGCCGCGGAAGCGCCCCTCGGCCGCGCGCAGGCGCCCGAAGTCCGGCAGGTTCAGCCGCCCGGCGTCGCCCACGACGACGTAGTCGACCTGGCCGCTGCGGTGCACGAGCGCACCGACCTGCCGACCGGTCTCCTGCGACGCCTCGCACAGCGACTGCGCGAGCTCGCGGGTCACGATCTGGGAGAGCGGGACGCGACGTCGGTAGATGCGCTCGAGCGTGCGCGTGGCCGACGGAGAGAGGCCGCTCGTGTTGCCGAAGATCTCGATGGGGACAGCTCCCGTGGTTCGACCACGAAAAGGAAATCAGCGCTCATTGTGGCCGCGCGTGACGCGACCTGCAACCTGCGCCCCAAGTTTGGCTGGGTCGCTCCCGGACCATCCCTGTCCGGTCCTCCGCTCCGGAGCGTTCAGGCCGCGGCGCTCGCGGCCGTGTCGAGCACCGACGCGGGCACGGCACCCGGCCGCACGATGCGCAGGGCCTCACCGCCCACTTCGACGACCGTGCTCGGCATGCCCCCGACCGCCTCGCCGTCGAGGACCAGCAAGCCGCTCCGTCCCTCGAAATAGCCGCGCACGTCGTCGCCGCTGCGCGAGGAGGGGGCGCCGCTCGGGTTGGCGCTGGTCGCGGTGAGGGGCCCGCCGAACGCACGCACGAGGTCGAGCGCCGGCGAGGGACCCGGCACCCGCGCCGCGACGTAGCCGCGGTAGCGGAGCAGAGGGTGCACGTCGTCGGCGCCGGGCAGGGCGATGGTGAGCGGACCGGGCCAGAACCGACGCGCCAGCTTGCGCGCGAGCGGAGGCACCTCGCGCACGAGGGCGCCCCACGCCTCTTCGTCGGGCAGCAGCACGGCCGCTGCCGAAGGAGCCTCGCGACCCTTGAGCGCGAACGCCGCCTCGACCGCCGAGCCTCGTCGCGCGTCGGCGCACAGGCTGTAGAAGGTCTCGGTGGCGATGGCGACGACGCCGCCGGCGCGCAGGTGCTCGAGGGCGCGCTGGAGTCCCTGGAGTGTAGTGGCTTCGATCACAGTGAATCCCCCGCGGACGACCAGTGCGGCCGCTGCAGGCCGCTGCGCATAGACTCGCTATGCGTCAGAAATGGGTTGGATCTCCAAGGATCCCCGAAACGGCCATGGGTGCGCAAGATTTTTCTTGACTCGCCCCGCCATCGCTTCGCCCGGCGATCTCCAGTAGCCCCCGGGGCCGTGATCGTCCCCCCGCACCCCGCCGCTTTCGGCCCCCCCGCCACTGCCACCGCGAGCCGGGTGCCGATCCGGGTCCGGTTCGCGGAGACCGACCTGATGGCGATCGTCCACCACGGCAGCTACCTGCTCTACGTGGAGGAGGCGCGGGTCGAATACCTCCGCCGTCGCGGCGCGCGCTACCAGGACTGGATCGCGCGTGACATGCACTTCCCGGTCGTCGACCAGCGCGTCCGCTACCGCGCGGCCGCCCGGTTCGCCGACGAGCTCGTGGTGCTGACCTGGGTCGGAAACGTCACCCGGGTGTCGCTCCGGTTCGACTACCAGATCCTGCGCGGCGAGCAGGCGCTCGCGGAGGCCTACACCACGCTCGCCTGCGTGAACGGCCACCACGTTCCTCGGCCCATCGAACGGTCCGTTCTCGATCAGGTATTGAGCCAGGAAAGTTGCCCGTAAACCACAATATCCTACATCGTACCCACGTGCGCTTCTCCGCTGTTCTCGCCCTGACGCTCCTCGCCGGCTGCCACCCGGCCGAGGATCGTGGGGGCGTTGCGCTGCCGACGCCCCAGCGCCTGGGCCCCCTCGGATCTCCGCGGCTCGACGTCCCGGCGCTGCGTCTCGCCTTCGCACAGCCCACGATCTCTCCGTTCGCAGGGTCGATGCCCGTGCTCGGCGTCGGTGTCCTCGAGGGGAGCATGCTCACGGCGCTGGCCTCGACGGCGGCGGGTTCGCCGGCGTTGCCCGCGACCGTGGCCGATCTGGCGACCAGCGCGGCGACGAACGCGTGTCCTCCCGAGATGGTCCTGGTCGAGGGCGACGGGTGCCACGAGGTGACGCACGAGTGCCTCGAGTACGTGCCGAACGACCCCGCCCACCGCTGCCTCGAGTTCAAGAAGGGCGCGGACACCTGCCTCCCACCGATCAAGAAGGTGAAGATGTGCATGGACCGCTACGAGTGGCCTGGCACCCCGGGCGCGCAGCCGCGCGTGCTCGTCGACTACTTCGAGGCCGAGCGGCTCTGCCAGTCGGTCGGCAAGCGCATGTGCGAGGAGGACGAGTTCTACCTCGCGTGCGAGGGCCCCGAGCACTGGCCGTATGCGTGGGGACACCAGCGTCACCCGAGCCCCTGCAACGTCGATCGCCCGTACGTGATGGTCGACTGGCAGAAGTGGGGCCAGGGCCCCTCGGCGCAGCTCGAGGAGGCCAAGCGGCTCGACCAGGCCAACCCGATCGGCGCGAGCCACTGCGTGAGCCCGTTCGGCGTGCACGACATCGCGGGCAACGTCGACGAGTGGACGACCGCGCGTCCCGGTCGCGAGCTGAAGGGCTCCCTGATGGGGGGCTACTGGGGTCCGGTGCAGAACGCCTGCCGCTACGTGACGACGGTTCACGGACCCGAGTTCCAGTTCTACCAGATCGGGTTCCGCTGCTGCGCCAACCCCAAGTCCTGACCCGAAGGGCTCCGGCGGGGGCGGTCCCGGCATTAAGTCCTGGGCAGCCGCGGCCGTAGGGCCGATGTAGGGAAATGGCTCGCTTGCGAGAGCGCGGTGAGTCCGTGACAATGGGAAAGATCGCGGCGGGACGAAACCGCCGCCTGGGAGGCTCCTTCGATGCGTCGGTCTTTTCTTTCGGGCTCTGCACTCCTCTCCACGCTGGCCATGCTCGGTTGCGGATCGAACGATCCGCCGGCCACGAGCCTCGAGGAGACGGGGGGTGACGCGGCGGACACCGGCGGCATCGTCATCGACACCGGGCCCAAGGACGACACGAACATCAGCATCACGACCTACACGATCGAGCCGATCAACACGGTCGTGAAGATCGACACGGCGTCGGGCACTCCGGTCGCGGGCAAGCAGGCGTTCACCGTGAAGGCGAACGACGGCACCACGGACACCGACGTCACCGACAAGACCACCTTCACGCTCGACGACGCGACGCTCGGGTCGTTCGGCCCTGGCGACAAGGGGAACAACCTCTTCACCAGCACGACGAGCCTGCCGCCGGGCGTGTTCGGCAAGTCGACGACCGTGCGCGCTTCGCCCGGCAGCATCGGCGCGAAGATCACCGTCATCGCGCTCCGCACGAGCGGCCCGCAGAAGGACTTCTTCTTCACCGTCGCCTACAAGAAGGATCCCGTCCCGCTCAAGGACATCCTCAAGTTCGGCACCAACATCAAGCAGGTCGACGTCGGCATCCTGATGGACACCACCGCCTCGATGGGCGGTGAGATCAACAACCTCAAGGACACGCTGAGCGCGCCCACCACCGGCATCATCGCGAGCCTCAAGAAGGCGATCCCGAGCGTCGGCGTCGGCATCGGCCGCTTCGACGACTTCCCGGTCGCGCCGTTCGGCTACGACGGCACCGGCGCCAAGGACGTGCCGTTCGAGCTGCTCACGCCGATCACCACCACCGAGGCCAAGGCGCAGAGCGCGGTCGCGCTGCTCAACCCGTACCGCGGCGGTGAGCTCCCCGAGTCGCAGTACGAGGCCCAGTACCAGTTCCTCACCGGCGAGGGTTTCACCTGGACCGCCGGCGCGGGCGGCAAGATCGATCCGCACGTCCCGCCCGCGGGCACCACCGGCGGCGCGAACTTCCGCGCCGGCTCGCTGCCCGTCGTCGTCCTCATCACCGACGCGAGCTGGTTCGAGAAGACGGTCTACGACAGCGGCACCACGGGCAAGCTCTCGCCGCACGACAAGGCCGCCGTCGTCGGCGCCTACGACAAGCTCAAGGCGAAGTTCGTCGGCGTGCACGCCCTCATCGAGAAGTCCGGCGGCGGCGCGGCGACCCCGTGCGCCGACGCGTGGAACCCCTCGTCGGGCAACTACAAGAACGGCGCGTGCGACTCGTCGCAGGGCTTCCAGCAGGCCATCGCGATGGCGCAGGCCACCAAGAGTGAGCTCGATCCGAGCGCCTTCGCCGGCTGCGCGGCGGGCAAGTGCTGCACGGGCGTCGGCGGCGCGGCGATCGATCCGATCGGCGGCAAGTGCCCGCTCGTCTACACCGCCAAGACGGACGGCACCGGCGTCGACAAGGGCATCGTCTCGGCCATCCAGGCGATCAGCATCGGCTCCGAGTTCGACGTGACGGCCGTCCCGAGCAACGACCCGGCGAACGCGCTCGGGGACGACGGCAAGCCGGTCGACGCGACCAAGTTCATCAAGAACCTGCGCGCCATGAAGGAAGGCGACGCGGGCGTGGGCTGCCCGGCGGCCACCACCAAGGACACCAACGGCGACGGCATCGACGACACGTTCGTCGGCGTGAAGGTCGGCACGGCGGTCTGCTTCGAGGTCAACGCGGCCACGAACAACACGGTGCCGCCCAAGGACGACCCGCAGTTCTTCAACGCCTTCATCGACGTCCTCGGCATGCCGGGCAGCGTCAAGCTCGACCGCCGCGACGTGCGGTTCCTCGTCCCGCCGAAGGACTTCATCGCCGCGAAGTGAGTCGCGGGCGGAGGAGCTATGATGGGGGCCGCGTGGTCCCCATCGCTCCCCCTGGTCGCCGTCGCGCTCGGCTCCGGCCGCGCGCGGCGTTCGTCGTGTGTACCGCCCTGCTCTGCACCGGAGCTGCGTTCACCGCTTGCTCGAGCGAGGACCCGCCCGCGCCACCGGTCGGGAGCGACACCGGGACCGCGACCGACGCGGGCAAGACCGACGCCGCCAAGGACGCGACCAGCGACTCGACGCCCACCGACGCGGGCGACACCGGCGGGAGCACCAAGCCCCCGCCCATCGAGGACACCGGGCTCGTGGAGGACTTCGGGACGCCGGTGCCGGGCGCCCACGTGGAGGCGACCATTGGTCCTTCGGGCGGCACGCTCGAGGGCACGACCGGGCCCCTCGCGGGCGTGAAGCTGGTGGTGCCGGCGGGCGCGCTGTCCGCCGCCACGCTGCTCGCGCTCGACGCGCTCGCCTCGCCGGGCGGACCGACCGGCGCGCTCGTGGTCTCGCCGTTCGTGCGCGTCGGCCCCGAGACCGTGCTGTTCAGCGTCCCGGCGCGCCTCACGCTCCCGTGGAAGAGCGCTTCGGCCGATCCGCAGCTCGCCGTCGTCGCCCGCTCCAGCGCCTCGTTCACGTTCTCCGGGCTCGTCGAGCCGGTCGCCGACGCCACGTCGATCACCGTGTCGCTCGGGCGGGGCACGGGCGCGGAGGCGATCACGCTGTCGCTCACCACGACGCCTTCGATCACCGCGATCGCGCCGTCCACCGCCGCGCCCGGCGCCATCGTGTTCGTCGAGGGCACCCACTTCGGCATCGCGCCGGTCGTGCGACCGCTCGCCGACGCTGGGGCTCTGCGATCCCAGGTCACTCTCGGGGGGACGGTGGTCGTCACGACGGGGTGGAGCGACACGGCCCTCTCCGTGCGCATGCCGGCGGGCGACGGGGGCGTGGTCGCGGTCACCACGCCGGGGGGCACGGGCACGGGCGGCACCATCACGCCCTGAGGGTTCGACCGTCACGCTGGGATCGGCCGAGCTGTCTTTGCAGCGAAGATCGCCTTTGTTCGCGGGTCGGCTAGGCTCCGCGTGTCTTGTCGGACCTGCCCGTCATCCGCGTCCATCACCCGCACGTCGTGCTCGACGAGGACGGCAGTCCGCTCATCGCGGGCACCCGCGTGCCCGTGCGACGCCTGTTCTCGTGGCATCGGCAGGGCACGGCGATCGAGACCATCCTGCGCCGGTATCCGCAGCTCGGGCCGGCGCGCATCTTCGACGCGCTCGCGTTCGCCTACGACAACCTCGAGCTCGTGACCGCCGACCTCGTGCGGGAGCGCGAGGCGCTGGCGAAGGAGCAGGGCACGCCGCCTCCGCCGCCGACGACCCCGAAGGAGCGCTCCGAAGAGGCCCGCCGCGCCCAGGCCACGCTGCCCTTCAAGAAGTAGTTCCCGCATTCATCAGCCCTCGCCGGCGGCCATCGCGAGCACCTCGGCGACCGCTTCGTAGAGCGCCTCGGGGATCTCGACGCCGACCTCGAGCGCGATCAAGGCGCGGGCGACGGGGACGTCCTGCACCACGGGCACGCCGTGCGCCTTGGCCGCGGCGACGATGCGCGCAGCGAGGGCGCCGTGACCCTTGGCGACCAGGACGGGGGCCTCCTCGTCCGAATCCCCGGCGTAGCGCAGCGCGCAGGCGAGGTGGGTCGGGTTGACGACGACGACCGTCGCGGTCCGCACCGCCGCGACGGCCTCGGCGGCCATGAGCTCGTGGTGGAGCTCCTCGCGGCGACGCTTGATTTCCGGGTCGCCGTCGCTCTCGCGGTGTTCGCGCGTGACCTCTTCCCGGGTCATCCGGTGACGACCGAGCCACAGCTGGCGGGCGACGAGGACGTCGAGCACGGCGAGGATCGCGAGGCACCCGCCGCCCACCACGACCACGCGCGAAGCGCTGCTGGCGACGAGCGTCAGGGCATCGCCCCCGCGGGCCGCGGCGACCAGCGCCCCGCGCACCAGGGGATGGAGCGCGGTGACCAGCACGAGCAAGGCGACGAGTCCCCGCGCGGCGCCGTACGCGCGCTGCTTGTCGAGCAGCCGACCGAGGCCCCCCACCGGGTCGAGGCGGCTCGGGTCGACGCCTATGCGCTGGGTCGAGAAGGTGACGCTCCCTTGCGCGATCGCCGCGGCGACGCCGATCGCGGCGAGCGTGACCACGCACGGCGCGGCGAGCCCGAGGACGGCCAGGGCGATCGCCCACGGCTCGAGAGACCCTCCGCCGAGACCGTGTTGCAGGAGACCGAGCCACCGGCCGAGGGCGGCGCGCCCGAGCGGCGGCAGGACGAGCAGGCCGAGCGCCGCGGCGACGAGCGGCGCGTAGGGGACGTCGCCCTTGTCCCGCGCCTCGCGGACCCGCTTGGGCGTGGGATCGTGGGTGCGCTCGGCCACCTCCGCCTCCTAGCCCGCCACCGTCGCGGCGAGAACGTGCGCGCGCGTGTGCCCGCCCACCGCGGCGACCGCGCTCGCTGCGGCGCGCAGGGTCGCGCCCGTGGTGTGCACGTCGTCCACGAGCAGCACGCGCTGGCCCGAGAGCCTGGGCGACGCGACGAACGCGCCCTCGACCTCGGCGCGGCGCGCGTGGGCGTCGAGCTTGGCGAGCTGCGCGGTCGCCCGCAGGCGCGTGAGGGCCGAGACGAACACCGGGGCCTCGAGCGCTTCGCCGACCGCGGTCGCGAGCCGCGCGGCCTGGTCGAACCCGCGCTCCGCGAGGCGCGCGCGGTGGAGGCCCACCGGCACGACGCAGTCGATCTCCGCGCGCGGGGGCAGCCGTTCGCGGACGAGCCGCTCGGCGGCGCGCATCGCGTCGCCCCGTCCGCGATACTTCGCGGCATGAACGAGCGAGACGAGCGCGCCTCCGAATGCGAACGCCGCCGTGGTGCCCGCGGGCAGCCGGGGCGGTGGATCGAGCGTCTCCAGGCACGCCGCGCAGAGGGCAGCGTCGATGCGCAGCCGCTCTCCGCACGCGGCGCAGCACGGGGGGGCGAGCAGTTCGAGCCACATGCCCGACGGTCGGCACCACGCCATCGAGAGTTGCTTGCCGCGGCGCTCCTCAGCCGAGCAGCTTGGCCGCGGGTGCCGCCAGGATCCACGAGAACGGGCGCGAGCGCGGCAGCCGGAGCAGATCGTCGCCCAGCGGATGCAAGAACGGCAGGCGCACGAGCAGCTCGTGGGCGCCGAACGACTGCGCGCGGTGCAGGGCCTCGGCGACCACCGAGAGCGCACCCTCTCGCGCCATCGGGTCGTCGGGGTCGGACGCGAGGCGCGTGATCTCGGCCCGGGCTTCGGGCGCGAACGGTACGCCGAGGATCGACGCCATCAGGTGTCCGGCAGCCACGCCGCGGCCACGGCGATCGTGGGCGACGAGCTCCTCGCGCAAGCGGGTGGGGTCGACGTTGGCCGATTGGATGAGGTCTTGCGAGATGCCTCCCTCGATCATGCGCACGAGCTCGGGGGTGGGCGGGATGGGCGGATCGAAGCGCGGATCGCCCCACTCCGCGCGCCGCTGCCGGGCGTCGTGGTCGAGGAAGGCGAGGTCCTCGGCGTCGCGCAGGTCGACCGGATCGACGTCGAGCGTCTTGTCCGGCCCGACCGACACCCCGACCAGGCGCTCGAGCGTCCGGAACCCGAGGCGATCGTAGAACCGCAGCGCCTCGTTGCGCGCGAGCACCTCGGCCGCGACGAGCGTGCGCCGTCCGGCGCGCTGGTACACCACCCGCGCGACCTCGATCACCAGCGCCGCCCCGAGGCCGAGGCCCCGCGCGCGCGGCGACACGATCAGCGAGCGCAGCTCGGCGACGTGCGGGGTCTTCGGCGACATGCCGTAGCGATCGAGATAGACCTCGACCTGGCCCACGACCTCGCCGCGGTGCTCGACGACGAAGTGCCCGAGCTTGCCCTCGAAGCTGGCCGCCGGCGTGCGACGGCCGTCGCGGTGGGCGATCTGGCTCTGCAGGAGCTCGCCGTAGGACTGCCACACGCCGTCGTCGCGGGCGGCCGGCATGCCGCCGCGCAGATCGTGGTCGACCCACAGCTCGCGGTGCAGCGCGACCAGCGCAGGGGCGTCGCGCGCGTCGACCGCGCGCACCCAGGGCCGCAGCGCCTCTACGGCCATGACGCTCCGAACGCGGGGTCGAGCCCCTCGAAGAACACCTCGTCGAGCACGAGGCCGTGCGCGGGCGCGGTCACGCCGAGATCGCGCCGATCGTGCGAGGAAAGGCCCCGCGCGATGGCCCCGGGGCGCAGGCGACCGCGCGCGACGTCGAGCAGGGTGCCGACCAGGATGCGGACCATGTTGTGGAGGAAGGCGTTGCCGATCACCTCGATGGCGAACAGCCTCGGGTCTCCGCCGAACGAGGGTACGACGTCGATGGACGACAGGGTGCGTACGGTGTCTTCGCGCTCGTCGGCGGCGGAGCGGAACGCGCAGAAATCGTGGGTTCCGAGGGCGGACTTCGCCTCCTCGGCGAGACGTTCGAGATCGATCGGCGGCTCGATCCGCAGCGCGCGGCGCTCCACGAAGGGGTCGCGGACGGCATCGACCAGCACGGTGTAGCGATAGCGCTTCGCGCCGACGTGCGCCCGCGGTTCCCAGGACGGCGGGACCTCGATGGCCCGACGTACGGCGACATCGGCGGGCAAGCGCGCGTTGGTGCCGAGGACCCACCCCTTGGTCGGGATCGATCGGCTCGGGTCGAGCGCGACCCGCTGGCCGAGCGCGTGGACCCCCGCGTCCGTGCGGCTCACGCCGCGGATGCGCGTGACCGTGGGATCGAGGTGGCCGAGGGCCTGGAGGAGCACGGCGTGGACGGTGCGGACACCCTCGCGCTGGGGTGCGAACCCGGAGAACGCGGCGCCATCGTAGGCGACGGTGAGGAGCACGGACGGCGTCGCGACGCCCTCTGCCACGGTCAGTCGCCTGCGGTGTCGGTCGCCGTCGTGTCCGCCACCGTGCCGGTGTCGGTCGACGTCTCGGGCGTGGTCTCGGCGGCCACTTCGGCGGGAGCATCGGCCGGGGCGTCGGTCGCGGTGCCGCTGTCGATGCCGGTCTTGCCGGCCGCCGGATCGACGCAGACGTACTGGACGCAGCGCTTCGACTCGCAGTCGTCGCTCTTGAGGCATTCCTGGCCGTTCTGCTGCTCGGAATTGCAGCCCATGGCGAGGGCGCCGAACAGACCGACGACCAGAGCGCCGACCAGCGTTACGGGAAGCGACGGGCGAAGACGCATGACCTGGAGCATACCTCAGTTGGGAAACTCTCCGCCACGAGCGGATTCAGTGCCGGAGGAGGAGGAGCCGCGGCTCGGTCATCTCCAGGTAGGCGTCGCGTGGCCCCTCTCGACCCACACCGGATCTACGCACGCCACCATAGGGCATGGCGTCGACGCGGAAGGTCGGCACGTCGTCGTGGAGCAGCGCGCCGACCTCGAGCGCGTCGAACGCCGCGAGCAAGCGACCCACGTCGCGGGTGAACACCCCCGTCTGCAGCCCGAATCGGCCCGCATCGGCCTGCCGCAAGCCGTCCTCGAACGAGTCGTAGGCGTCGACCAGCGCGACCGGACCGAACAGCTCGTCTTCGCGGGCAGCGTGGTGGGGTGGGACGTCGACCAGCAACGTCGGGGAGAGCACCCGATGGGACCAGCGGACCTCGCGGAGGGCGCGACCGCCCCGCGCGAGGACGTCGCCGAGCACGCCCGACAGACGGCCGACGGCGCGGTCGTCGATCACCGGACCGACGAGCACGTCCTCGCGCGTCGGGTCGCCCGCCGAGAGCGCGTCGATCCGCGCCTCGAGGCGCTCGCGCAGCGCGTCGTGCACGCGCCGCTGCACGAGGACGCGCTGTACCGAGATGCAGCTCTGGCCGGCGTAGGCGAACGCGCCCTGCGCGATGCGGTCGGCGGCGCGATCGAGGTCGGCGTCGTCGTGGACGACGACCGCCGCGTTGCCGCCGAGCTCGAGGACGGCCTTGCCGCGAGCGCGCGCGCGCAGCGCGAAGCCCACGCGCTCGCTGCCGGTGAACGACAGGAGCGCGACGCGGGGGTCGTCGACCAGCGGCGCGACGACGTCGTCGGGGCCAGCCACGACCGAGAGCATGGGCGGAGGGAGGCCCGCCTCGAGCACGAGCTCCGCGAGCGCGAAGCCCGAGAGCGGCGCCTGCGGCGAGGGCTTGAGCACGACCGGACAGCCGGCGGCGATGGCGGGCGCGAGCTTGTGCGCCACGAGGTTGAGCGGGAAGTTGAACGGCGTGATGGCCGCGATCACCCCGACGGGATAGCGGCGGGTGATCCCGAGGCGGCCCTCGCCGGACGCCATCGCCGAGAGCTCGAGCACCTCGCCACGATCCGTGGTCAAGGTGTCACGGGCCGCGCGGAACGTGTCCCCCGCGCGATCGACCTCGGCGCGCGCGAGCGAGATCGGTTTGCCGGCCTCGTCGCAGATCAGCCGCGAAAGCTCCTCGCGGCGCTCCGCGAGACGCGCGGCGACGCCCTCCAGGATCGCGATCCGCACGTGGCGCTTCGGGGCGAGGTGCGCGCGATGGGCCTCGTGCGCCGTGGCGAGGGCGCGCTCGACGTCGTCGGCGCTGGCGACCGGGCAGCTGCCCACCTCGCGGTCGTCGAACGGGCTCGAGACGGGGCGGCGCGTCGAGGCGCTCGCGCCGGGACTTCGCAGCGTCACGGCAGCTCCTTCCAGGGCTCGCAGGCCTCGCCCGGCGAGGACTCCTCGGTCGGGCACGTGCACTTGCGCTCGGCGACAGGCACGTAGCGGGTGCCGTCGAAGACGACGCGGGCCTCGGCGCGCGCGAGCCCCGCGCAGCCCGCCCGCACGATCACGACCAGGCTCAGGAGGCCGTGCTTGCGTGGATCCTCCGTCGGCAGGGGGGTCATGCCGAACAGCTCGCCGACGTGGTGGGCGCAGCCCTCTCGCTGCACGTAGAGCTGCCAGCGGCAGCCGCCGGTGCCGCAGAACACCTCGTGAGTGACGTACGGATCGGTGGTGCCGTCGCCGTCCAGATCGACCATGCGCTCCACGCGCAGCGGCCCGTCGTGGGCGTCGGGACCGAGCCGCTGCCGGGCATCGACGAGTGGATCCACGCACGCGCCGGGCAGCGCGAGCGCGGCCGGGACCTTCGGCGGAACCGGCGTGGGAGGCCCGCAGGCGACGAGCAGAGCGAGCCCGAATGCGCGCATCGGTGGACCATAGCTTGGCCCGGCCCGTGGGGGCGCGGTACAGGCGGGCCCTGTCTCCGCGCCCGCTCCCCGCCTGGATCGCCGTGCTCGCCGCGATCGTGCCCCTCGCCCTCGCGGTGCTCGGGGACGCGCTGCTGCTCGACGAACGGATCGTCTCGGCGCTCCTCCTGACCACTCCCGGGGGCACCACGATGCCCGCCGCCTCGCTCCTCGGGAGCCTCGCGACCGCGCTTCCGCTGGCGGACCTCGAGACGCGCGTCGCGCTGTTCTCGGCCCTCCCCGCGGCCGTGGCCACGTTCGCGGTGACGGAGACCACCGCGGCCTCGTCGTTCGCGGGGCCGCGCTGGGGCGCTGCCCTGATCGTGCTCGCCCTCGGCACGATGGTGGGCGTCGCGCTCCACGGCGCGCCGGTCGAGGTGGCCTTCGTCGTGCTCGCGGTCGACCTCGCGCTGCGCCGGCCGACCATGACCCATCGCGGGCTGTCGGCGCTCGCCGCGATCGTCGCCCTGTGGGCCGCCCCTCGCCACCTCGGCACCATCGCCGCGGCCTGGATGCTCGGCGGAGTGACGGTCCCGGCCCTGGGCATCGTGGCGGCGCTCGCGATGGCGGCGCCGCTCGCGACGATCGCGTGGGTCCGACCCATGGGCCTCGGCGGCGCGGCCACGCTGCCGTTCGAGGGCCATCCGTTCGCGAGGGTGGATCCCGCGCAGCTCCGGGCGCTCGCGGTCGTCGCGGTCCTGGCGATCGTCACCTGGCTCGGCACCAAGGACGCGAGCACGACGCGTCCGCGCATCCTCGTCGCGTGCGCCGCCGTCGCGGCGATCGTCGTCCGCGCGCCGGGCGCGCTGGTGGCCTTCGCCGCCGTGCTCGCGCCGCTGGCCGCGCAGGCCGGGAGCGCGTTGACCATGGCGGCCACGGAGGTCGCGCGGGCCGAGCAGCAACGGTTGCGCCGGCTCGCCGCGTTCGGGCTGGTCCCCGCGCTCTGCCTCGGCCTCGCGGCGCGCGCCTTCGAGGTCGAGGTGCTCGGCTCACGGAGCGCGCCGGACGCGCGCGCGACGCGCGGCCTCCACGCGCTGCTCGGCCTCGGCGCAGCACCCGTGCGCGCGGTGTGGATGGTGGAGGACGAGCCTTCGCTGGTCCGGGTGCTCCACGGGCGGCTCGTCTACGGGCTCCGGCCCGACGTGCGGGTGCTGCCGGTGCAGGGGCTCTTGTCCACGCTCGCGGTACGCGCCACGCACGCGGTGATGGCCGAGGAGCCGGCCGTTCGGGACGTCGTGCGCGCGCTCCTCGCACGCGGCGGCCTCGAGCCGTCGGATCTGGCGCCGCTCGCCCAGCGGGTGGCGCTGGTCGCAGACGTGTCCTATGCGCGCCTTCGCGGCGTCGCGCGCCATGCCCAGCCGCTCGGCACCGCGGTGGCGTTCTTCCTCGAGCGCATCGACCCGAGCGATCGCCGCCTGCGCCGCCCGCCGGTGGAACGCCGCTGGTCGGCGCTGCACCTAGCGCCCGAAGACCCGCTCCGCGAGCACCTCCGCGCCGCGGCGATCCGAGAGGCCAAGCTGCTCGCGTTCGCGCGCGACCACGAGGGGGCGGTCGTCGCGCTGCGGCGCGCGGAGGGGTTCGGCGAGCCCGCTGACCACGTCCGCACGCTCGTCGCCCGCGTGCTCGCCAAGCAGTCGATCGAGTGAGGTGGGGCCGCCCATCGAGGCGGCCCGCGGTTCAGGTCTTGGGCTTGAAGACGACGGGGACCTTCACGTCGACGCAGCCGCCCTTGGGGGCGGGGTAGCTGCCGTACATGCGGCCCTTGACGCACTGCTGGAGCTTCATCGAGCCCACGCTGTCGCTGAGGACGGTGACCCCGCAGGTCTCGCCGTTGGCGCCGATCTTCACCTGGAGCTCGATGGTCCCGGCGAGGCCCTCGTTGCCCTCGAGCGCGGTCTTGTAGCAAGTCTTGGCGGTGCCACCCTTGCCCGCCGCGGCGGCCTTGATGGCGTCCGAGATCTGACCATTGGACGTGCAGCCGCAGCCACCCCCTCCACCGCCGGTGGCCACGGGCTTGGTGGCCGTGTCGGGCGCGCTGTCCTCGGGCTCAGCGTCCTTGGGCAGGTCGATCGCGGGCAGATCCATGTTGGCCACCGGCGCCGAGCTGGAGACGCTCGCGGCGGGCTGGACCTTGGGCGGCGGGGGCGGCGGATCCTTCTTGTTGACGTACCAGAGGATTCCGCCCGCCGCGGCGAGCAACAGGACGATACCGACTCCGATCAATGCACCGTTGTTGCCCCCAGGTGCAGGGGGCGCAGCGGTGGATCGCGGTTGTTCGGACATTGGAACCTTTCAGCCTGCCAAGAAGAAGCCTGACGGCCCTCACGTGATGGATGCAGTACCCCGGAGGGGGGAAAACCATGCAGAGGGGCGCCAGGATACCCGGGCCGGGCGATCTTGGGAGGCCGAAGTCGTCCGGACATAGCCTGTCCGCCTCCCCGAGCTGGGGGGTTGACCCGCAACGGGTGTTCAGTATCTTGGGCCACTACCTGAACGGAACACGAGAGGCCCGACCCATGGACGATCGCAACAAGGCCAAGTCGCTCGAGCTCGCGCTCGCCGGCATCGAGAAGGAATACGGCAAGGGCGCCATCATGCGCCTCAAGGACGGCGAGCTGCCCCACGGGGAGGTGCAGGTCGTCACCACCGGCTCGTTGAGCCTCGACATCGCGCTCGGCATCGGCGGCTTCCCGCGTGGCCGAATCGTCGAGATCTACGGCCCGGAGTCGTCCGGCAAGACCACCCTCATGCTCCACGCCATCGCAGCCGTGCAGCGCGCGGGCGGCACCGCGGCTTTCATCGACGCCGAGCACGCCCTCGACGTGACCTACGCCCGCAAGCTCGGGGTCAAGGTCGACGAGCTGCTCCTCTCGCAGCCCGATTTCGGCGAGCAGGCGCTCGAGATCGCCGACATGCTCGTGCGCTCCAACGCCGTCGACCTCGTCATCGTCGACTCCGTCGCCGCGCTCGTGCCCAAGGCCGAGATCGAGGGCGAGATGGGCGATTCGCACGTCGGCGTGCAGGCCCGCCTCATGAGCCAGGCGCTCCGCAAGCTCACCGGCTCGGTCGCGCGGTCGAACTGCCTGCTCATGTTCACCAACCAGATCCGCATGAAGATCGGCGTCATGTTCGGCTCGCCGGAGACCACCACCGGAGGCAACGCGCTCAAGTTCTACGCCTCGGTCCGCCTCGACATCCGCCGCATCGGCGCGATCAAGGAGGCCTCGGCGAGCGACAAGGGCAAGGATCCGCAGCACGTCGGCAACCGCACGCGGGTCAAGGTGGTCAAGAACAAGCTGGCCCCGCCGTTCCGCGAGGTCGAGTTCGACATCCTCTACGGCCAGGGCATCTCCCGCTCGGGTGACGTGCTCGACATGGCGAGCGAGCTCGGCATCATCGAGAAGAGCGGCGCCTGGTACTCGTACGGCACCGAGCGCATCGGGCAGGGCCGCGACAACGCGCGCAACTATCTCGAGGCGAACCCCAAGATCCTCGACAAGGTCGAGGCCGCGGTGCTCGCCAAGCACAACATCGTGCGCGCCGGCGCGCCCAAGGACGAGCCGCCGGCCAAGGCCAACGGCGCGAACGCGGAGAAGAAGGCCGCGCCCGCGGCCTCCGCCTCCAAGAACTGAGCGCAGAAGAATGCCCCCGGGCTGAAGCCCGGGGCACCATCACGACCCCGGGCTCGACGTCATGCTGAACTGGCTGAACTCCACTCTGCGGGTGCGCTGCAGAGGAGAGTTCAGCCAGGGGTTCGGGACGCGAAGCCCGGGGTTCATGCCCCGGGCTCCAGCAGCATTCGGTGCCCCGGGCTTCAGCCCGGGGGCTTCTCTTCGGCTACTCGCCCGCCGCCGGGAGGCGGGGGCCCTCGGGGGTCCACACGTAGAAGCCGCGGCCGGTCTTCTTGCCGAGGTGGCCGGCGCGCACGAGGCGGCGCAGGATCGGGGGCGCGCGGAACTGCTCGCCGATCTCCCTGGTGAGGTGGTCGAGGATGGCGAGGCGCACGTCGAGCCCGACGAGATCGGTGAGCTTGAGCGGGCCCATCGGGTGCCGGTAACCGAGCTCCATCGCCCGATCGATGTCGACCACGCCGGCGACGCCGCTCTCGAGCATGCGCATGGCCTCGCAGCCGAGGATCACGCCGAGGCGGCTCGTGGCGAAGCCCGGCGCGTCGTTGACGAGGATGCTCGTCTTGCCGATCGCCTTGGCCATCGACTCCGCGGCGGCGATGGTGGCGGCCGAGGTGGACACCCCGCGCACGATCTCGAGCAGCTCCATCACCGGCGGCGGGTTGAAGAAGTGCAGGCCGATCACGCGGTCGGCCGCGCCGACCCGCGCGCCGAGCTCGGTGATCGACAGGCTCGAGGTGTTCGAGCCGAGGATCGCGTCCGCGGGGGCCGCCGCCTTCACCTTGCCGAGCAGGTCGACCTTGAGCTGCATGTCCTCGGGCGCGGCCTCGATGACCCAGCGCGCGCCGGTGACCGCGGCGGCCACGTCGGCGGTGGGGGTGACGAGGCCGACGATGCCGTCGGCGCGCTCGGCGGCCATCTTGCCCTTGGCGACGACCTTGTCGAGGACGGCGCGGATCTGGGCGCGGCCCCTCTCGGCCCGCGGGAGGTCCACGTCGTAGAGGCGCACCGCGGCGCCGATCGAGGCGAAACACTGCGCGATCCCGTGACCCATGGTGCCCGCGCCGAGGACGGCGATGGGGCCGATCTGCTCGCTCATGGGCCGCTGATCCTCCCGCGTCGCGTGGGCGGCAAGGCGCACGGTGTCGCTGGCGAATCCTGGCCGCGGTATGGCGGGTGCCGCCGTGCGCAAGGGAGCGACCGCTGCGCTGTGCGTCACCGAGACGGTCTCGTACGGCGTCCTGTACTACGCCTTCGGCGTGCTGCTCCCGGCGATGGAGCGCGATCTGCACGCGCCGCGCAGCGCCGTCGCCATCGGCTTCTCGCTCACCATGCTGGTCGCGGGGCTCCTCGCGCCGTCGGTCGGCCTCCTCGTCGAGCGCGGTCGTGGACGGAGCGTCATGACCGCGGGGGCGGCGATCGGGGGCCTCGCCGTGGTCGCGGGTCACGAGCCTCGCGGGCCTCTACGCGGCGTGCCTCGCCGTCGGGATCGCGCACGCCTGCGTGCTCTACGAGCCGGCGTTCGCGCGGCTCGCGCGCTGGTACGAGGACGCGAACGCGCGCAACCGCGCCCTCGTGGTCGTGACCTCGTGCGCGGGCCTCTCGAGCCTGATCTTCGCGCCGAGGACGGCGGCCCTCGAGGCCACGCGCGGCTGGCGCGGCGCCCTCGTGGTCCTCGCGATCGTGCTGCTCGCCGTCACGGTGCCGCTGCACGCGCTCACCGGGGCGGACGCTCCGGTCGCTCCGACCGATCGGCCGCGGGCGAGCGTGGTCGATCTGGTGCGGGATGCCCCGCTCCGCCTGCTCTCGTTCGGGCTCGCGTGCGGGACGCTGATGACGATCGCCGTGACCGTGCACGTGGTGCCGTTCCTCGAGCTGCGCGGGTTCTCGCACGAGGGCGCGGCGCGGCTGCTCGGCGCGGCGTTCGCGGCGCAGGTGCCCGCGCGCCTCTTGCTCGATCCGCTGCGGCGCCGCCTCCACGAGCGCTATCGCCTGGCGCTGGTGCTGGTGATGCAAGGGGTCGGTGTCGCCTCGCTTTCGCTCGCGCCGAACCCGGTCGCGCTCGCCGCGTTCGTCGTGCTGTTCGGGGGCGGCACCGGGCTCTCCACGCTGGCGCGGGCGAGCGTCGTGTCGGACTGGTACGGCGCGCACGGATTCGCCCGCATGTCCGGATTGGTCGCGTTGCCGGTGCTCGGTGCGCGCGCCCTCGCTCCGCTGCTCGCGGCGGCCCTCTACGACGCGACGCGCAGCTACGATCTCGCGCTCGTCACCCTGGTGTCACTCGCCGGTCTCGGCGCCTTCGCGGCGGCGCGCGCGGAGGTCCTCCGGGCGGCGTGATGCTAGAGTCGGTCGATGCAGCTGCGCTCCGGTCTCCACTTCGGTGTCCTCGGCCTCGTCGCGATCGCCGCGGGCTATGGCCTGCTGACGAGCTGCAGCGGCGACAGCCCTGCCACCCCAGCGACCGATGCGGGCGACGCAGGCGACGCGAGCGACGACGCCGTCGTGACGGCGAAGTTCACCCCGGCCGGCTGCAGCTACACCGTCACGCCGCCCAAGATCGAGGGTTTCCCGACCTTCGATGCGCATGCAGATGTCGTCTCCCCGAAGCCCGACGTGCGCTACGTGCGGCGCGGCATCGGCGGCAACACCGACACCGGCGGCCTCGGCTACGCCGACCCATCGACGAGCATGGCCATCGGCTGGCAGTCCGACGCGGGGACCACCGCGTCACGCCTTCGCTTCGGCGAGTCCGAGAGCAAGCTCGACAAGACGCAGGACGGGTTCAGCTACCTGGTCGTCCCCGACCGACTGGCCTCTGGCCCGCCCGAGGGCGTCCGCTTCCACGAGGTGCACGTCTGTGGCCTCACGCCCGGCCGGACCTACTACTACCAGGTCGGTGGTGGCCCCGCGGGCAAGGAGGTGTGGAGCCCCGTCCACTCGCTGACCACCGCGCCGGCCAAGGCCGCCACGGAGAAGGTCCTCGTCGGCATCGCGGGGGACTCCCGCGACAGCGACGGCACCACCACGCAGCCTGCCTGGGCTGCCATCACCAAGCGCATGAAGAACGCGGGCGTCGGGGTGAGCATCACCACCGGCGACAGCGTCCTCTTCGGCTACAACCAGGATCTCTGGGACGTCTGGTCCAAGGCCATCGGCGAGTCGGGCACATCGGTGTTCTTCGCCATGAGCCTCGGCAACCACGAGGCCGAGTTCACGCGCAACTACGGTCACCTGCTCATGCCCACCTCCGGGACCGATCACTCGGAGCGCTACGGCTCGTTCGACTGGGGCCCGGTGCACTTCGTGATGATCGACGACGAGTTCGGGATCGTCTCGCCCGCGGCCGACGAGTCCGGCACGTATCGGCCGGAACTGCTCGCGTGGCTCGACAAGGACCTCGCCAAGGCCAACGCCAACCGCGCGAACGTCCCCTGGATCGTCACCTACCACCATCACCCGTTCTACAGCTCGACCGCGCAGTCCGGTCGCGACAAGGAGGCGGCCAAGGTGCGTGAGGCCTTCCAGGCCACCTTCGACAAGCACCACGTCAACCTCGACGTCGCGGGGCACGATCACTTCTACGAGCGCAACAACCCCGTGAAAGCCGACAAGGCCGACCCAACCGGCACCGTCTACCTGATCAGCGGTGCGGCCGGTGCACCGGCCTACGACACCAAGGCCGGCAACCCGTTCTCGGCGAAGATCCAGCGCTACCAGAACAAGGACACCAGCGGCGGGCAGGGCATCTACTCGATCGCCACCGTCGACGGTGCCTCGTTCAAGATCACGACCTACGTGATGCAGAGCCCGACGAGTGGCTCGTCGCCCAGCGACGACACCGTGCTCGAGACCTTCGAGCTCACCAAGTGACGAGGGACGCGGCCGCCTCTTGTAGGCAGTCGCTCCCGAGGGTCGCGATAGCTGGCTCTCGACGGCCGATCGGCCGGTCAACTCGTCGCGGGACGGTCGCTGCGGGTGCGCAGTTGCCGGACCTCTTCGGGGCGCGCGCCGGCCCACCAGAGCCCCGCGCGGTTGGTGCGCAGCCAGCCGCGGCGTTCGAACGCGGCGAGCGTGCGGGAGGCCGTTTCGGTCGTGGCGCAGACCATCATCGCGATGTCGGCGCGCCGCAGCGGCAAAGAGACGTAGCGCCCCTCGTCGAGCGGCGAGCCGTGACGCTCGGCGAGTCGATCGAGCACCGCGACCATGCGCTGCTCGACCGAGCCGCCGACCAGGTGCGGGATCGCCGTGAGGCGCGCGTTGGACTCGTCGGCGAGCTGCTCCAAGAGCCGCGTGCGCAGCTCCTTGCGGGCGTCGACGAAAGAGAGGAATGCGTCGCGATCGAGGACGATGCCTTCGCAGCCGCGGAGCGCCGACATGCCGACCGGAGACGGACCGCGCTCGAGCGCCGCCGCGAGCACTGGCACGGACGGGCCGCGCGCGAGATCGAGGACGTGGCGATCGAGGGTGACGCGGACCAAGCCGGCCGAGAGGAACAAGACGCCGCCCATGGGCTCGCCTTGCGCGAACATGAGCCGATTGCCCTCCCAGCTGCGGGGGGACCCCGCGGCCGCGAGCTCGGCGAGCGCATCGCCGTCCTGATCGGCGAACAGCGCACATTGCTTCATCGCATCCGCGACTTGATTGGGCGTCAGCCTCATACCGTGAACCTTCCCATCACCATCCCTTGCACCCCGTCCATGGATTGTGGCGGCCCGTCCACCAGCAAACAATGATGCACATCAAGGTTTGGTTGGAAGCGAGATGTAGGTTTCCGTCGCTACGGGCGTTCTCAGCCCACCTCAGCCCAGCTCGAGCGCATACCGGATGGCTTCATGCACACTGCGGACCGCGACCAGCTCGATGCCTGCTCGGTCCCGTTCGGAGAGGCGTTCGGCCGTGGAAGCGGGCAGCAACGCGCGCTTGAACCGCATGGACGCGGCCTCGGACAGTCGGGTCGAACCCCGCGCAACCCCGCGAACTTCCCCGGCCAACCCCACCTCGCCGAAGGCGACCAGGTCGCGCGGGCAGGGGATGTCCCGCGCGGCGCTCGCGATGGCGAGGGCGAGGGGTAGGTCGATCGCGGGCTCGTCGATGGTGAGTCCACCCGCCACGTTGGCGAACACATCCGACGTCGCGAGGCCGATCCCCACCTTGCGTTCGAGCACGGCGAGCAGCAGCGCCAGGCGCGAGGAGGCGACGCCGGTGGCCACCCGTCGCGCCATGCCGCCCTGGGGGCTGCCGACCAGCGCCTGCACCTCGACCAGCACGGCACGCGCGCCTCCCTCTTGCGGGGTGACCGGGGCAATTACGCTGCCCGACGCGTGCAGCGGGCGCTCGGCCAGGAAGAGCTCGCTCGGGTTCGGGACCTCGGCGAGGCCGGTCTGGGCCATCTCGAACACGCCGACCTCGGTGGCCGAGCCGTAGCGGTTCTTGGACGCGCGGAGCGCGCGGAAGGCGTTGCCGCGCTCGCCCTCGAAGGCGAGCACCACGTCGACCAGGTGCTCGAGCACCTTGGGCCCGGCGAGCGCGCCGTCCTTGGTGACGTGGCCGACCAGGAACAGCGCGGCCTGGCGCGACTTGGCGAGCTCGATGAGCCGCGCGGTCACCTCGCGCAGCTGCGAGACCGAGCCCGGCGCGGACTCGAGGTCGGCCGACCGCAACACCTGCACCGAGTCGACGACGATCGCGACCGGCGACACCGCGCTCGCCGCGGCCTCGACGTCGGCCACGTCGCTCGCGGCCACGAGCTTGAGCTTGTCGCCGAACGAGCCCTCGCCGAACAGGCGGCGCGCGCGCAGCGCCACCTGCGCGACGGACTCTTCGCCGGAGGCATAGAGCGCAGGGGCTCCGCGCCGCGCGAGGCCCGCGAGGGCCTGCAGGAGCAGCGTGGACTTGCCGACGCCCGGGTCGCCGCCGACGAGCACCACGCTGCCGAGGACGGCGCCGCCACCGAGCACGCGATCGAGCTCCGCGATGCCCGTCGGCAGGCGCGCGGCGGCGTCTTCCGGCACCGAGTCGACCGAGACGGGACCAGGGGCGTCGGGTGCCAGGTTGTGGCGCGTGCGCTTGCCGCCGCGCTGGGTGATCTCCTCGACGAGGGTGTTCCAGCCGCCGCACCCCGAGCAGCGCCCCACCCACCGCGGGACGGCGGCGCCGCACGCCTGACAGACGAAGCGAGTCTCGGTCTTGGCCATGCTGCTGCTCCGTCGGCGCGGCGCCCGGCTTGGTTGCGCGAGATCGACGGCGGACGGGCTAGTAGACGACGCCGAGGTAGAGGCGGACGATCTGCGCGGAGCTGATCTCGGGGGCCACGAAGCCCGGGTTCTGCATGTAGCCGAGGCCGCCGAGCGGGAAGAGCACGCCGTACTGGAGCATCGCGTAGAAGCCGCCGATCTTGCTGGGATCGTCGTTCAGGCTGCCGTCGCGCGACTGGTAGTAGAGCGAGAAGTCGAGCTCGACGCCGAGGTCTTCCTTGTGCCCCGGGGTCTGCACGAACTTGGACGCGCGGCTGTAGATGATGTCCGCGCGGCCGCCGAAGCGCTCGCCGTCAGGGCTCCGCGCGAAGTCGTACTGCACGCCGGGCTTGAAGTAGTAGGCGCCCTGCACGCGGCTCAGGATGTTGCGGAACAGGATGAGGTCGATGCGGTAGTCGGGGTGGAACCGGAACGTGGAGATGGTCTTGTCGTCGGTGACGCGGGGCTGCAGGCCCGAGTTGCCGGGCGCGAGGGTCTCGACACCCTGGTCGCCGGTGGCGAGGCCGGTGTGGAAGCGCAGCGTGAGGTCGTCGTTGAGCGCCTTGTACTCGAGCTCGCTCGCGCCGCCGAACTGGCGGATCTTGTAGTCCTCGCGGGTGTAGGTGCCGTTCTCGACGCCGCGCGGGTTCTCGATGGAGCCGTAGATGTAGACGAGCTCCGTCTCCCAGCGCAGGCGGCGCGTGCGCACCTGGAACCAGCCGCTGCCGATGAAGGCCTTGGCGCCGAGGCGCACGAGCTTGCTCTGGTAGGTGGTGTCGGTCGAGGTCGAGAGGCCCATCGCCTCGCTCGACTCGGTCGAGAACAGCTGCTGGCGGTAGACCGCGAAGATGCCGCCCTGCACGACCGTCTCGCCCTTGGCCAGGCGCGCGCGGAGCTGCTCCGGCTTGAGCCGGCGGAACACCGAGAGCATCCACTGGTTGGTGTTGGCGAGCTGCGAGACGTTGTACGGCTGACCCTGCTGGTCCTGCAGCGTGGCGCTGGTGCGGCCGCTGTTCGGGAAGTCCCAGCCGCCGGCGAAGTACAGGTCGAGCGAGCGGATGCCCGTCGCGAACATGATGCGGTCGGCGGTCGACTGGTAGTCGCTGTCGATGGTGTCGCCGCTGTTGGCGAGGATGCCGAGGCCCCACTGGTTGGGCATGCGGCCGAAGCGGATCTGACCGATGTTGGGGAGCAGCACCTCGGCCCACGCGCGCTTGACCGCGATGCTGTTGGTCCAAGAGTTGATGCCGGCCGCCGGGGGCACCTGCGAGCTCGAGAAGGCGAGCAGCGGGATGTAGCCGCCGCGGCCCACGTAGACGTGGTTGCCTTCCTTGTCGATCTTGTTGGAGTAGCCGTCCGGCGTGGAGCCGAGCACGACGTTGTCCAGCAGGTCGATCTGGCTGAGGATGCGGACGTTGTCCGAGATGTGGATCTCGGGGTCGATCCGGAAGCGCAGGTTGGCCGAGGCGTGGGTCTTGTCGCTGCACGGCGTGAGGTTGGGGGCGTTGACCTGGTTGGCCGCGCCGGCGCCGGGGTTGTCGGTCGTGCCGCAGCCGTAGGTGGCGACGGTGTTGCCGCCGGGCTGCTGGATGTACGAATCGCCGATCGGGCGCGGAAACAGCCGGTTGTTGGTGGTGGGCGGGTCGACGCGGCCGAGCGAGAAGTTGTGGAACACCTCGCCGCGGGTGCGGAAGAAGCCGTGGATCTCGACGATGGGCCGCGTGTGCGTCCACCACTCGTCGCTCTGCACGTCGCCCTTGGCCTCGGGCTTCGGCGCCGCCTTGGGATCGGGCTTGGCCTCCGCCTCCTTCTCCGGCTCCTTGGTGGCCGGGATCAGATCGGGCTTCTTCGGCTCCTCGGGCTTGGGCTCGGTGCTCGAAGGCGCGGGCGTGGCGGGGGGATCGTCGGCCAGGGCCGCCGGGCTCGCGAGGAGCACGGAAAGCGCGGGTGCGAGCGCGAGAAGCGGGGCGATACGGCGCAGGGACATGCGGGGCCGGCTGTTCGCACGTGCCGGGAGGGGCGGCAATGCGAACGTCGCCGCCCTGCCCACCTGGTGGTCGCCTCCGCGGCAGCCGACCGCCCCGATGGGTGGGCCTCGCGAAGCTGCTAGTCCGAGGCGCGACGCATCGAGGCCTCGGCGACCAGGCGCGCCACCTCGACCGTCAGGCGGGCCGGGTCGCTCGCGCGACGGATCGCCAGCGCGAGGGCGCTCGGGTTGGTGGCGGCCGCCCGGCGGAACGGCCCGGAGGCTTCGACCTTGCGCAGCTCGCCGAGCAGCTCCGGGCGGGCGGCCAGGGCGGTGCGACGCTCCTCGAGGGCCACCCGCACGAGGGGGGGCAGCGGGCGCTCGCCGCCGTCGTCCGGGTCGATCGCGCCGGGGCGGGTGTCGCGCGCGGGCGCCGAGCCCTTCTTCGGGCGCGAGGCCTCGACGACCGCGGTGGTGCGGTAGGGGTCGACGTCGTCGCGCAGGTCGCGCAGCGGCCTCCGACCGGCGCTGAGCGCGAACGGAGGCACCGCGGGGCGGTCGTCGTCGTCGTCGCGCTCGGGCCGTTGTCCGGCGCTGGCGACCGCGCGCGTGATGACGCCGGCGTCACGCAGACGCGCGAGCTCGCGTGGCGTGGGGGCCCGGGACAGCACGAAGAGGCGCGGCGCCGGGCGGTCGACGACCAGGGGCTCGAGCTCGCGCGCGACGATGTCGAGCAGCGCGTCGGAGGCGCGCACGTCGAACAGCACCGCGGTGCGCACGCGCGCCTCGCCCACGGCGGCGCCCCACTCTTCGATCGCGTGGCGCACGGCTGGCGGCAGCGGGCGCGGCGCCGAGATGGCCTCGAGGGCGGCGACGATCTGCGCGGGCTCCACGCCGACGGCGCGCGCGGCGAGCACGCTCTCGCGCGTGAGCTCGAGGCGCGCGACGGCCTCGAGGTGGCGCAGCTCCGCGGCGCACCCGACCACGAACGTGGGCCCGAGCGGCGCGCCCGGCGGGATGACCACCTCGTAGTTCGGTTGCACGAACCCCGCCGAGCCGGCGAGCGCGATGGGCTCGCCGCGCACCGCCGCGCGGACGTCGCGCGGGATGGCGAGGGTGTCGTCGCGCATCGACGCGAGGACGAAGGGCGAGAAGCGCAGGTCCTCGTGGGTGACGTGCTGCACGAGCGCGGCCGGATCGAGGCCGTACGCGAAGCGCGCCCGCAGGCCGACCGAGAGCAACGCTGCGCCGAGCTCGCAGCCGTGGCCCTCGGGGGCGCTCGCCGCGAGGGCCGCGAGCTCCCAGCCGAGATCGGAGAGCCGGTGGCGCAGGAGCTCGGCGACGAGGCCGCTCGGGTCGTCGAGGAGCGCGCGGCAACGCGTGGCGATGGGGGCGAGCGCGCCGTCGATCTCCTCGAAGGCGTGCAGGCGATCCCAGGTGGCGTACATGCCGCGCGCGTCGCCGAGGGTGCGCTCGAGGCGCGTGGCGTCGGCGGCGTGCAGGTCGCCGCCACGCGTGACGCGGGGGCGCCGCTGCGCCACGAGCCCCGGGAACAGCGCGAGCGCGAGCAGCGTGCGGCCGAGGCCCGCGTCGGGGAGCGGATCGACGAGCCGCGCGTGACCGACGGCGAGCGTGGACTCGACGAGACCGCGCAGGCGCGTGGAGAGCGGCTCGAACAGCGAGAGCTCCTCGGTGCGCGTCCACGAGTTGGTGCGCACGAGCACCGGAAAGCCGCGCAGCGTGTCGGCGACGGCCTGGCCGACCTTGGCGGTGTCGCCGCTCGCGTCGGCGGTGGGCCGGAGCAAGCCGACGGCCTGCGCGAGCGCGACGCGCGACCACCAGGGGTGTGCGACGAGCAGCGCGAGGGTGACGCGCTCGAGGTCGGAGAGCTTCTCGACGCGGCTCGCGAGCCCGTCGGCGTCGGCGAGCGCCTCCGCGGCGGCCTCGTACCACGACTCCAGATCGCGCTTCTCCGCGGCGGCGGTGGTGCCGCAGACCCGGGCGAGGATCGCGGCGCAGAGTTCGACCTCGCGACCCGAGAGGGCGTTCTTGAGCTCGGTGTCGAGCGAGGGCCGCTTGCTCAAGGCGGCGCCTGTTCCTGGAGGATCTCCAGGCCTTCGATGTCGTAGCCGTAGCCCTGCTCCGCGAGGAAGCGCTGGCGGTTGCGCGCCCACTCGACCTCTTCGGTGCCCTGGGAGACGAGCGTGTAGAAGAACGCGCCGCGCTGCTTCGGCCGCAGGATGCGCCCGAGCCGCTGCGCCTCTTCTTGCCGCGAGCCGAACGTGCCGGCGACCTGCACGAGCACCGACGCGTCGGGGAGGTCGATGGCGAAGTTGGCGACGCGCGACACGACGAGCACGCGGATCTCGTTGCGCCGGAACGCGCCGTAGAGCTCCTCGCGCTTGCTGTGCGGGGTCTCGCCCGTGAGCAGCGGCGCGCCGAGCTTCTCCGAGAGGCGGCGCAGCTGCTCGAGGTAGGTGCCGATGACGAGGATCTGGTCGTCGTGGTGACCGGCGACGAGCTCGGCGACGACCGCGTCCTTCTCGGGGTTGTCGGCGGCGAGGCGGGCGCGCTCGTGCGGCTCGCTCGCGACGTCGAAGGCGAGGCGCGCGTCTTCGGGCATGGGCACGCGGCGCTCGATGCACCGCGCGGAGGCGATGAACCCGGAGGCCTCGAGGTCGCGCCAGGGGACGTCGTAGCGCTTCGGGCCGATGAGGCTGAACACGTCGCCCTCGCGGCCGTCCTCGCGCACGAGGGTGGCGGTGAGGCCGAGGCGACGACGCGCCTGCAGCGCCGCGGAGAGGCGGAACACCGGCGCCGGGAGCAGGTGCACCTCGTCGTAGACCACGAGGCCCCACGGCTCCTTGCAGAGCGCCTCGAAGTGCTTCATCGCCTTGGTCTTGGCGCCAGCGGTGAGGATCGAATAGGTCGCGATGGTGATCGGCGCGACCTCCTTGGCGAGGCCGGAATACAGGCCGATCTGGTCGGGCGTGATGGTGGTCTTGAGGCAGAGCTCGCGCTTCCACTGCTCGGCGGCCTCGTGGCCGGTGACGAGGATGAGCGTGCGGGTCTCGAGGCGCGCCATGGTGGCGAGCGCGACGACGGTCTTGCCGCCGCCACACGGGAGACACACGACGCCGTGGCCGCCGCCGTCGAGGAACACCTCGACCGCGTCGCGCTGGTAGGTGCGCAGCGAGAACACGTCTTCGCGGAGCGCGCAGGCGAGCGGGTCGCCGGCGAGCACGCCCGCGCGGTCGTCGACCGGCCAGCCCAGCTTGAGCACGCGCTGCTTGACCTCGCCGCGGTGCACGAGCGCGACGGCGAAGGTGCCCTTCCCGATCGGCGAGGTGTGCTCGACGAACCAGTTGTCACGGCCGATGCGCGCCTCGGCCGCCGGGTCGCGCGCGACCAGCGTGAACGTGCCCTCGGCCTGCCCCGGGGTGTGCGGCTCGAGGGTGACCTTGCCCCAGCGCGTGAAGAAGTCGTCGATCTGGTGGAGCACCGAGACGGGGACGTCGTACTTGGCGTGCGCGATCAGGCCGGCCTTGGCGTCGGCGGCGGTGCGCCCCGCGGCGGCCGCGTTCCAGATGGAGAGCGGCGTGATGCGGTAGGTGTGCACGTGCTCGGGCGACTTCTCGAGCTCGGCGATGGCGGCGATGGCCGCGCGCGCCGCCGGGTAGTCCGGCGCGTCCACTTCGACGAGCACCGAGAGATCGGACTGCACGACGATGGCGCGGTCGGGGTGGTAGTTGCTCATCGAGGGGGACCGCGGGTTATAGCGCACGGGGGGCGCGGGCGCAGGCCGGCTCGCTGTTCGGCGTAGATCCGCGGTCAGACGGTCGGGCTGCCGACGGTCGCATCGAGCTGCGCGGTGGCGTCGGCGTGCTCGCCGAGCAGCGCCACCCCGAACAAGACGGTGGCGATCCAGAGGAGGTCGGCCACCAGCAGGTGGACGATCTGGAGCGGGATTGGCGCCAGCAGGCCGAGGTTGAGGAAGCCCACCGCGATCTGGGTGACGAACAGCACGAGCACGGCCCGCGCGGTCCGCGCGACGTCCGGGTCGCGGGTGCGCGACAGCTCGCCACGGGCCACGAAGGCCAGGAGCGCGCCGACGGCGAGCGCGAGCACGGGGTGGACGATGCGCAACCGCAGCAGCAGGTGGGCGCCGGTGGAGAGCTCGGCGCGGAACCCTTCGACGAGGGATTTCGAGGGGAACAGCGTGTCACCGAGCGCGACGATGGCGCCGCTCGTGCCGACCGCGAGCATGCCGACGGCGAGAATGCTCACGAGGGTCGTGCGCGGACCCCGACGGGGTGCGGCGACGCCGGCCGAGAACGCCGCGGTGAGCGCCATCGACGCGATCAGGAAGTAGGTGTTGATGAGGTGCGCGCTCATCCACCACACGCGGGCGAGCGACTTGTTGCCGGCCACCATCTCGAACAGCACGAGCCCGGCGCCGACGGCGGCCTCGGTGACCATGAAGAACATCGAGGTCGCCGCCATCTGGCGGACGCGGTGGGCGCGCGGATACACGCGGAACGCGAACCACAGCTGGATCACCGTCAGGATCAGCGAGAGCCCCGAGGTGACGCGGTGGGTGAGCTCGACGACGAGCTTGGCGTTCGGCGAGCGCGGGAGGACCTCGCCGTTGCACAGCGGCCAGTGGCTGCCGCACCCGGCGCCCGACCCGCTCGCGCGCACGTAGGCCCCCCACAGGATCACCGCGAGGGTGGCGACGAGCGTCGCGATCGAGAGGCGCCGGAAGGCGGCCGTGGACATCGACCGCAGGCCGTAGGGGCGACGGCCGGGCGGCTCAAGGCCTGCGGCTCGCTCCGTTCACTTGCAGGTCGCGAGGTTGACCTCGCCCACCGGGCCGCCCCAGAGGTCGAGCTTGCACTGCTCCTTGGTGCACGAGAGCAGCACCCCGGGCGTCCGGTGGGCGAGCCAGCTGAGCCCGTAGTTGGGCGACGTCCCCGGGAGCTCGTTGCCGTAGGTCTTGCCGTCCGGGCAGGTGATCCGGAACTTGGTGAGGGTCGGGCTCTCGAGCAGCGCCGTCTTGCCGCCGACGTCCACGAGAGAGCGCCCGACGCCCAGGATCTTGCCGGTGGCGCAGGTCTTCCCCTTGCCATCGACGATGCGCCAGTCCGTGGCCTCGTAGAGCGTGGTGCCCGACGCGGGCGTCGAGATCGGCCCGCCGAGCTCGAGCTCCGCCCCGCCCTTGAACGAGCACTGCGCGCGCTCGGGGTCGAAGCTGCCGACGCTCGCGCGGGTCTCGCCTGCGCAGGCCTGTGCCTCGGCGACGAGCTGCTTCCAGCAGTTGTCTCCGTCGAGCCACTCCTGGGTGATGGGGCGGGGGGTGGTCTCGGGCGTGGGGACGGGGCCGGTGGGCCAAGCGGCGGAGGAGCCGTCGCCGGGAGAGTACTCCGCGGCGCAGCCGTTCCCCTTGGCGCCCATCGAGCCGAGCGCGATCAGAGCCAGTGGCAAGAGGTGGGTCTTCTTCATGGCCGAGGGACAGAGCAGCCGTCGTGCCGGGCTTGTCTTTCCGTGGTCCTCGTGGATTTCCGCCGCGCGGGGGGTTGTCCTGAGAAGCGGGCGTTCTCACCCGGGCGCGGCCGCTTCTCAGTCGAGCTGCAGGTCGCGGAGGCACGAGCCATCGCGCGCCTCGAGCGCCTTCTCGGGCTGGCAGGTCACGTCGCAGCTGTTGGGCAGCGTGCAGACCTTGGTGGTCGCGTCGCACCCCAGGAACAGGCCGAAGGTGGTCGTGGTCCCCCCGTCGACGTCGGACCGCGGCGGGCACACGCAGCTGTAGAGGCGGCAATCCCCGTCGGTCTTGCAGGCCTCGCCCAGCTTGCCCGCGCAGGTGAGCTTGCCCGCGCCGAAGTCCTGTCCGACGACGGTGGCCCCTGCGGCGACGTCGATGGACCTCGCGCCTGCCCGCGCCAGGATCGGCGTCGCCACCGTGCCTCCCAGGAAGCCGCCGAGATCGACCACCTCGATGCGCGCGTCGCCGTCGACGTCGACCAGCGCGCCGAGGGTGTACTTGCCGGGCGCCACGCTGGTCACCCGGAAGGCCACCTCGCCACCGATCACGGTGACCGTCTTCGAGGTGCTGTACTTCTCGGCGAAGAACCGCAACGTCACGCGGTGAGGGCCGGCGCCGGCCGCGAAGGTGATCTTGCCCTGGATCTGCCCCGTGCCCTTGGCGAGCAGGCCGAAGAAGTCGTTCAGCACGATCTCGCTCGCGAGTGGCGCGTCGGCGTTGGCGACGTCCGTGCTCCCGCCGTCGGACGGCGTCACCCCGGCGTCGTCGCTCGTTCCTGCGCCGTCCGAGCATCCCCCGCACGACCACGCGACCAGGGAGCAAGAGCGCGAAGCGTGAGCAGACGCTGGTGCTCAAGGTCGGCGAGAAGCGGCGGGTCGTGAGCGTCGTGTTCGGCGCCGAGACGCCGACGAAGAAGGTGGAGCCGCCGCGGGTCGTCGAGACGCCACGCCCGCTCTGGCCGCTCTGGCTCGCGGGGGCGGGGCTGGTGAGCGCTGGCGCTGGCGTGTTCCTGCAGCTGCGCACGAGCGCCGAGATCCGGGACCTGCGGGCGACGTGCGCGCCGACCTGCGACGAAGGCGACGTGTCCCGCCTCCGGCGGCAGTACTGGTTCGCGGGCGGTCTCTATGGGCTCTCCGCGCTCGCGCTCGGCGCCGCGGCCTACGCGTGGTTCGCGACCGAGAAGACGACGATCGCAATGGGTCCCACGGTGGGCGGCGCCTGGGTGACGGTCGCCCTGCGCTTCTAGACGCCCATTCGCCAGACAGATATTTGCGAAGTATGTGTTCAGCGCATAGACTGCGATTATCTGCCCTGCAGATATCCCATGCGCCAGATCCTCTCGAACCCGACACAACTCGCGGAAATCCTCACGGGTCGTCGGCGGGGGCGTCGACTGTCGCAGGCGAGCGTCGCGGTCGAGCTGGGCATCAGCCAGAGCCGACTCTCGACCCTCGAGGCCCATCCCGAGACACTGACCCTCGATCGCCTGCTCCTGCTCGCGAAGCTCCTGGGGCTCGAGGTCGTCGTGCAAGACGCGACGGAGACACCCGATCCGAAGACCGAGTGGTGAGTCGTGGCGCGTCGCTCCCAGGCCCGTGCCCTCGACGTCTGGATCAACGGCCTCCGCGTCGGACGCTGGAGCATCCCGACACGCGGGCCCATGGAGCTCACCTACGACCCGGGCTGGGTCGAGGGTCCCGCGGCGCGTCCGCTGTCGCTGTCGCTGCCGCTCTCGTTCGATGGCCTGCCGCTCCGCGGCGAGCGCGTCGGCTCCTATTTCGACAACCTCTTGCCGGACAGCGAGGCGATCCGCCAGCGGATTCGATCCCGGTTCCACACGAGGACCCAGGAGGCCTTCGACCTGCTCGCCGCCGTCGGACGAGACTGCGTGGGCGCGGTGCAGCTCCTCCCCGAGGGCGAGGCACCCGAGGGCGTGACGGAGATCGCCGTGACACCCCTCGCCGATCAGGACGTCGAGGCGCTGTTGCGTGGCGCCACCGCGACGCCGCTGGCTGCCGACGAAGACGAGAGCTTCCGCATCTCGATCGCGGGCGCCCAGGAGAAGACCGCACTCACGTGGCACGACGGACGCTGGTGTCGGCCGCACGGCGCGACGCCGACCACGCACATCTTCAAGCTGCCGCTCGGCCTCGTCGGCGGTCGGCAGATGGACCTACGCGACTCGCTCGAGAACGAGTGGCTCTGCGCGAAGCTGCTCGCGGCGTTCGGCGTGCCCGTCGCCGAGTGCGAAGTGCAGCGGTTCGGGTCGATGAAGGCGCTCGTCGTCCGGCGCTTCGACCGAACGCTCCACTCCTCCGCTCGTTACTGGCTGAGGCTCCCCCAGGAGGACTGCTGCCAGGCCACGGGCACCCCGAGCTCGAGCAAGTACGAGGCAGACGGCGGTCCAGGACTCGTGACCCTCGCGAGCCTCTTGCAGGGCTCGGTGTCACGCAGCGAGGACCTCGCGACGCTGCTGCGCGCGCAGCTCCTGTTCTTCTTGCTCGCCGCCACCGACGGCCACGCCAAGAACTTCAGCCTGCACCTCCTCGCGGGCTCCCGCTATCGCCTGGCGCCGCTGTACGACGTGCTCTCGGCCTGGCCCGTCGCCGGGCCCCGCGCGAACCAGATCCACCCCAAGAAGCTGAAGCTCGCCATGGCCTTGCACGGCGCGAGCAAGCACTACCGGCTCGACGAGATCCGCCGCCGGCACTTCGCCGAGACGGCGCGCCGCTGTCAGGTGTCGACCATGGACGCGATCCTCGAAGAGGTCGTGGCGCGGACACCGGGCGCGATCGACGCGGTCGCGGGGCAGCTCCCCGCGGGCTTCCCCGCGCGCGTGTTCGCGGCGATCACCGAGAACCTGCGGCGCGCGGGCCGGGAGCTGCTCGAGCAGCCCCCCGACTAGTCGAGGCCGAGGCGGGCGACGCGCGCGAGGTGGAAGTCCTCGTCGCCGAACAGCGCCTGGATCACGTGCATGCGCTTGAAGTAGAGGCCGACGTCGGCCTCGTCGGTGATGCCGATGCCGCCGTGCAGCTGCACGGCCTGCTGCACCACGAGCCGACCGCCGGCCGCGAGCTGCACCTTGGCCACCGAGACCGCCTTCGGGTCGTCGAGGGCGAGGGCCGCGAGCAGCATGGTCGAGCGCGCGAGCTCCGTCTCCACGAACATGTCGACGCACCGGTGCTGCAGGGCCTGGAACGAGCCGATCTTCACGCCGAACTGCTCGCGCTGGCTCAGGTAGTCGCGGGTCATGAAGAGCACGGTCTGCATGATCCCGAGGCCCTCGGCGCACACCGCGGCGGCGCCGCGTTCGACGGCGCGAGAGAGCGCGGCGAGGCCGTCCGCGGCGAGAAGGCGGTCGGCCGCGAGCTCCACGTCGAACGACGCGTGGGCCGCGAATCGTCCGTCGTGGGTCTTGAGGCGCTGGACCTTGGCGTCCTTGGCCTCGAC
>JAEUKC010000295.1:0-5706 GCA_016794445.1 Myxococcales bacterium | reverse complement strand
GAAGGCCATCCACGAGACCATGGCCGGTCTCAAGCAGCAGTCGTCGTTCGAGACGTTCGACCGGATGGCGCAGAAGATCGACCAGATGGAGGCCGAGGCCGACGCCTCCGCGGAGATCGCCGAGGAGTACACGGGCGATCAGCTGGCCCACAAGTTCGACAAGCTCGAGCAGACCGCCGGCGCCGACGACGACCTCGCGGCCCTCAAGCAGAAGATGGGCCTCGCGCCGCCCGCCCCGCCCCCCGCCGCCGCCGCGCCGCCGGTGCGCGTCGCCGCGCCCGCCGCGGGTGCCCCCGCGGCCGCCGCCGAGAAGGAGCCCGAGCTGTCGCAGGCCGAGCAGGACGAGCTCGTCGCGGCCCTCGCGGAGCTCGAGGCCTCCGAGAACCAGCAGAAGAAGATGTCGAAGTAGGCGCGACCCGGAGCGGAGGACCGGACAGGGACGGTCCGGGAGCGACAAAGCAAACCGCTTTTGATCCCTGGCCGTGGGCCTTAGGCTGCCCGGGCCTTGGCGAACGAGAGCCCCCCGCCGTCTCTGCGCGTGCCCCAGAAGCCGCGCTCGAGCCTCCCGCAGACCAACGTCGCGATCGTCGCGCCGCACGCCAAGTCCGGCGAGGACGTGCAGGCTGCGCTCTCGGAGCTCGGCTTCGACTTCGAGAAGGGCCTCTCGGCCGACGCCGTCGGCAAGCTCCGCGATCGCTTCGGCTTCAACGAGCTCCCGAAGGGCGAGAAGGAGTCGCTGCTCCTCAAGTTCCTCGAGCAGTTCGCCAACCCGTTCGTCGGGGCGCTGCTCGGAGCGGCGGCCATCGCCGTGCTCATCGCCGTGTTCGCCGAGAGCGCGCCCAACGTCAGCTTCCTCGCGCGCTACGGCGACGCGATCGCCATCCTGCTCATCGTCACCGCCAACGCGGTGCTCGGGTTCATCCAGGAGGTGCGCGCGGAGAAGGCCCTCGACGCCCTGCAGAAGCTCTCCGCGCCGATGGCCAACGTCGTGCGCGGTGGGCAGAAGACGCAAGTGCCTGCGCGCGAGCTCGTGCCCGGCGATCTCGTCGAGCTCACCGCGGGCGACCTCGTCCCGGCCGACTGCCGCCTCCTTCAGGCGCACGCGGTCCAGGCCGACGAGAGCGCGCTCACCGGCGAATCGACCGGCGTGGGCAAGGACGCCAACGCGGTCACCGAGCAAGACGCGGCGATCGCCGAGCGCCCGATGATGGTGTTCCTCGGAACCACGATCACCGCGGGCAACGGCGTGGCCGTCGTCGTCGCCACGGGTGGCGCGACCGAGCTCGGCAAGATCGGCGCGCTCATGGCGCAGACCGAGTCCGAGCCCACCCCGCTCGAGCAGCGGCTCGAGGTGACCGGCAAGCGCATCCTCTGGGCCTGCCTCGCGATCTCGATCTTCCTGTTCGCCTACGGGTTCTTCGCCAGCAAGAAGCCGTGGCACCTGCTGCTGCTGGAAGCCGTGAGCCTCGCGGTCGCCGCCATCCCCGAGGGCCTGCCGGCCATCACCACCATCACGCTCGCCCTCGGCATGAGCCGCATGGCCGAGCGCGGCGCGCAGGTGCGCAAGCTCCCCGCGGTCGAGACCCTGGGCAGCGCGTCGGTCATCTGCTCCGACAAGACCGGCACCCTCACCCAGAACGAGATGACCGTGCGCGAGGTGTGGGCCGGCGACCTGCACTACGAGGTCACCGGCCTCGGCTACGAGCCCGACGGCCTCATCGTCCGCGAGAACGACGACCGCAAGGCCCCCGCCCACCCGCAGACGGTGGGCCAGGAGATCGACGTGCCGCTCGAGCGCCTGCTCAAGACGGCCGCGCTGTGCAACAACGCGCGCTTCACCCGCGACGACGACGGCCTGCGCAAGGTGGTCGGCGACCCGACCGAAGGCGCGCTCCTCGTGCTCGCCGAGAAGGGCGGCGTCGACCGCGAGTCGATCGCGCCGCAGTCCCAGGTGATCCGCCAGCTGCCGTTCGACAGCGACCGCAAGCGGATGACCGTCATCACGCTCGACGAGACGGGGCGCCCCATCGCCCACGTGAAGGGCGGCGTCGACATCATCCTGCCGCGGTGCACCAGCATCAAGATGGAGGCCACCTCCGCCGGCGACCGCCCGCTCGACGAGGCGACGCGCAAGAACATCCACGTCGTCGCCGACGAGATGGCCAACAAGGCCCTGCGCGTGCTCGCCCTGGCCCGCCGCCGCGCCCCCGAGGAGGGCGACCCGGAGGAGGGCCTCACGTTCCTCGGTCTGGTCGGCATGATCGACCCGCCCCGCCATGGCGCCAAGAAGGCCATCGCCACCGCCGCCATGGCCGGCGTGCGCGCGGTGATGATCACCGGCGACCACAAGACCACCGCCGAGGCCATCGGGCGCGAGCTCGGCCTCTGCAAGACCGGCGACAGCGAGACGATGACCGGCGCCGAGATCGAGGCCGCCGACGACGAGGAGCTGCGCAAGCGCGTGCCGACCGTCCGCGTGTTCGCCCGCGTCTCCGCCGAGCACAAGCTGCGCATCGTCCGCGCGTTCAAGTCGCGGGGCGAGGTCGTGGCCATGACCGGCGACGGCGTGAACGACGCCCCGGCCATCCGCGAGGCGCAGATCGGGATCGCCATGGGCATCGGCGGCACCGACGTCGCGCGCGAAGCCGCCGATCTCGTGCTGCTCGACAACGACTTCTCCACCATCGTCGAGGCCATCCGGCAGGGCCGTGCGATCTACCGCAACATCCAGAAGTTCATCTACTTCCTGCTGTCGTCGAACGCGGGCCTCTGCCTCACCGTGTTCGCGACCGCCTTCTTCCCCCGGCTCCCGTCGCTCACGCCGCTGCAGATCCTCTGGATCAACCTCGTGACCAACGGCCTGCCCGCGCTGGCTCTCGGCGTGGATCCGCCCGATTCGGCGCTGATGCGCGAGCCCCCGCGCCCGCTCTCCGAGGGCCTCCTCGGCAAGCGCGAGTACCTCGGCATGGCCTTCGTCGGCGCGGTGATGGCCGCGGCCGCGCTGTTCGTCCTGCTGCGGGCCGGCGCCGACGTCGAGTCGCAGTCGCGCGCGCGGGCGATGGCGTTCTCCATCCTCGCGGTCTCGCCGCTGTTCCACGCCTTCAACTGCCGCTCGAACAGCGCCTCGATCTTCCAGATCGGCGTGTTCACGTCGCGCCCGCTGCTGCTCGCCGTCGCCATCAGCGGCATGATCCACTTCTCGGCGGTGGTCATCCCGGTCCTGCAGCCGGTGTTCAAGACCCACGCGATGTCGGGGATGGAGTGGCTCACCATGCTCGGCCTCTCGGCGCTGATCGTGCCGGTCGTGGAGATCGCCAAGGTCTTCATGCGCGGCCAGCCGCCCGCGACTCCGCAGGCGCCGGCGGCCCCCGCCAAGGGCTGACGGACGACGCGCACGAAAGGTGCCGACCAGAGCAGATGTGGTAGGCTCGGCCCCTGCATGAGCGCCCCCCCCGCCCTGCCCGGGCTCCACTCCGGCGAGACGCCGATCGACCGCGCGTTGACGCTGCGGCTCGCGGGGGAGTCGGAGACCGCGCTGCGCTGGGCCGCTGCAGCCCTGCAGGCGGAGCCGGAACTGCCGTCGGCGCTCCTCCTGGTCGCCGAGCTGCTCGCCGAGCTCGGTCGAAGGGACCCGGCGCGCGAAGGCCTCGAGGTGTGCGTGGCGCGGGCCATCGACGCGGGCCTGCTGCCCCTCGCGGTGGCCGCGTGCGTCGCCCTGCGCAGCCTGGGCGTCGACGCGAGCAAGAGCTTCGACGCCATCGCCGATGCGTTCCACGCCGGCTCCCCCCGCCTCGACGACGACGGCCGGCAGATGCCCCCGCTCCCGCCCAAGGCGGCCGAGCTGCAGCCGCTCTCCTCGCTGCTCACCGGGCCCGCGCTCCTCAACAAGGCGGTCGAGATCCTGCGCGCCGCCACGAGCAAGATGAAGCTGGCGATGAGCGAGGAGCGCGACTCCTCCCCCGCGCCCATGGTGCCGGCGCTGCCCCTGTTCTCCCGGCTGTCGCGGCTCGGCCTGCGGACGCTGATCGAGGCCTTCGAGGTGCGCGTCGTCCCCGCGGGTGGCGTGCTCATCGAGGAGGGCTCGCCGGGCAGCGAGGCGTTCATCGTCGCTCGCGGCGAGCTCGAGGTGCGCCGCCAGATCGAGGGCGCCGCGCCCATGGTCCTCGCCCGCCTGCAGAACGGGCAGGTCTTCGGCGAGATGGCCCTCGTGTCGCGCGCCCCCCGCGCGGCGAGCGTCGTCGCCTCGCGCCCTTCGCTGGTGCTCGCGGCCCACGTGGATTCGCTCGAGGTGGTCGCGGCGCGCGCCCCCGAGGTCGGCGAGCAGCTCGCCACGTTCTGCCGCGAGCGCATGCTGCAGAACCTCGTGCGCACCTCGCCGATCCTCGGCGCCGTCGACCCTTCCGAGCGCGGCGGACTCGTCTCGCGCTTCGAGACGCGCACCTTCGAGACCGGTGATCTCCTGATCCGCCGCGGCGAGACCTCCACCGGCGTGTTCCTCATCGCCTCCGGCGAGGTCGACGTGCGCGCCGAGGACGAGTCGGGCGACGCCCTCACCATCGCCTCGCTCGGCCCGGGCGAGGTCGTCGGCGAGGTCGCGATGATCCTGCGGCGCCCCGCCGGCGCCGACGTCGTGGCGCGCTTCCCCACGGTCACGCTGCACCTTTCGGGCGCCACGTTCCTCGACGTGCTGCGCCAGCACCCCACCCTGCTCGCCCAGCTCTACGAGCTCGCGGTCAAGCGAGACGAGGAGACCAGCAGCGTCGTCGCGCAGCACGCGATGGCCGCCGAGGCCGACGAGTACATCCTCGTCTGATCGGATGACGCGGGTCCTGGTCACGGGCTTCGGCCCCTTCGGACGCGTCGTCGACAACCCGAGCGCGCGGCTCGCGACGAGCGCGGTGGGGGTCGACTCGATCGTGCTCCCGACGTCGTTCGCGCGGGCGCCGGCGATGCTGCGCGCGGCGACCGAGGGCAAGGGCTACGACGTCGTGTTGCTGCTCGGGGTCGCGGAGGGGCAGCCCGAGTTCGGCGTCGAGCGGTGCGGGCGCAACGTCGTCTCGGCGCGCATTCCCGACGTCGACGGGGCGATGCCGGTCGGGGTGGTGGTCGAGGGCGCGCCGGAGGTGATCGCGGTCACCCTCGACGTCGCGCGGGTGCACGGTGCGCTCCGTGCACCGTCGCGGCTGTCGGACTCGGCGGGCACCTACGTGTGCAACGCGCTGCTGTTCCACGCGCTGCACGCCGCGGTCGCGCCCCGGGTGGGCTTCCTCCACGTGCCACCCGACGAGCAGACGCTCGCCACGCCTTCGCCGCACACGATGCTCTTCCAGCAGCAGCGCGCGGTCCTCGGCCGCGTGATCGACGCGCTGCGCAGCTGAGGGTGTCCGAAAGGAGCAATCGCCGAGGCGTTCGGGGGTGGGCACACTGCGAGGGTGTCCAAGCAAACCTCCCCCCCTCCTTTCTGGCACCCACTTCCGTTGTGGCAGGTGATCGTCATCGCGCTGGTGCTGCAGATCGTCTGCATGGTGCCGGTGGTTCTGTTGCGGGAGGGCCTGCGCGTACCGCTGCCCCCATGGGTGGGTTCGGCGATCGCGGGCGGTCTCATGTTCGTGGTCATCCGCGCAGTGGTGCAACGGCGCCGGGGCTAGCTATCCCGGTCGGGCCCGCTGTGGCACCCTTCGGCGGTGCTGGTGCAGGCGGCGTTGG
>JAEUKC010000270.1:0-13089 GCA_016794445.1 Myxococcales bacterium | reverse complement strand
CCCACCCGACCACGGTGGGGGCGGCGCTCCTCGGCGACCTCCTCTACACCGCGCTGATGAAGGCGTACGCCGAGCACGGGTGAGCTTCGCCTCGCTGCAATACGCGGCGTTCTTCGCCGCGATCTTCGTCGCGTTCTGGGGGATCGGTGCGTGGGCCGGGCGGTTCCGCCACCTGCTCCGGACCCTCCTCCTCGTCCTCGCCTCGGCCTGGTTCTACACCCGGTTCGACTACGGGCCGGCCCATCCCCGCATCGGCTGGGCCTACCTCGCGATCCTGTTCTGCTCGGCGACGGTGGACTTCTGGCTCTCGCAGGCGATCTTGCGCAGCGAGGACGACCGTCGCCGCAAGCGGCTCCTCCTCATCAGCGTCGTCTACAACCTCGGGGTCCTCGCCTGGTTCAAGTACACCGGGTTCGCCATCGACAACGTGCGGCAGCTGCTGCTCTCGCTCGGCATCCCGGTCGGGCCGCGCACCCTCTCGGTGGTCCTGCCCATCGGCATCAGCTTCTTCACCTTCGAGACGATGAGCTACACCATCGACGTCTACCGTCGGGAGCTCGTCCCCCCGCAGGGCAAAGGGGCCTTCCTCGAGTACCTGCTCTTCATCAGCTTCTTCCCGCACATGGTGGCGGGGCCGATCATCCGGCCGAAGGACATGCTCCCCCAGCTCCGGCGCGACCCGGAGCTGTCCGACGCCCGCACCAGCGAGGGCCTGTTCCTCGTCGCGTGCGGACTCCTCAAGAAGGTGGTCGTCGCCGACTACCTCGCCCTCAACCACGTCGACCGGGTGTTCGACCGGCCGGAGTGGTTCTCCGCGCCGGAGAACCTCGCCGCCGTCTACGGCTACGCGCTGCAGATCTACTGTGATTTCAGCGGCTACACCGACATCGCCATCGGCTCGTCGCTCTTGCTCGGGTACGTGCTGCCCAAGAACTTCGACTCTCCTTACCAGTCGCGGAGCCTCCAGGAGTTCTGGCACCGCTGGCACATCAGCCTCTCGAGCTGGCTGCGCGACTACCTCTACGTCCCGCTCGGGGGCAACCGCGGGGGGCCGCTCGCCACCTACCGCAACCTGATGATCACGATGCTGCTCGGGGGGCTGTGGCACGGCGCCTCCTGGAACTTCGTGGTCTGGGGCGCGCTGCACGGGGCGGCGCTCGCGGCGACCCGGCTCTGGCAGCGACGAAGAGGGGCGCCGAGCGGCGACGGTCCCCTCTGGGTCGAGCTCGGCAAGGGCGTCCTCACCTTCCACTACGTGTGCCTGGCGTGGATCTTCTTCCGGGCCGAAGGGTTCGCGCGCGCTCGCATGATGCTCCACCAGATCTTCCGCGGCGGGCTCCACGCCGGGAACCTCCCCCGCGCGGTGCTGGTGGTGATGGCGCTCGGCTTCGTCACCCACCTGATCCCGGAGGGCGCATTCACGCGAATTCGCAGGGGATTCGTGGCCCTGCCGGCGCCGGCGCAGGGGGCGTTGCTGTTCGCGGTCGCCCTGCTGCTCCGCAAGGTCGGGAGCGCCCAGGTGGTGCCGTTCGTCTACATGCAGTTCTGAGCCGAGCCCTCCTTCGAGGGGGCGGGTGGTCCACGGAGGGACGGCCGCGTCGCTTCCCGCCGGCCTGCGGCCCGTCTACCCGCGACGACATGCGTCGCTCGTCGCTGGTGCTCGGTCCCGTCTCGGTCGGTCTCCTGTTCGTCGTCGTCGGGCGGCTGCCCTTCGGCGGAACCCCTTCTTCTGCTGCTCCGATCGCGTCGAGCGCCGCGACGGCGAAGCCCTCTGTGGTCGCGAGCGTCCCGGTCGTCGCCGCCCCCTCGGGCTCCGCGTGTGGGTGCGTGGCGGTGCCGAAGACGACCGCCTCGCTCGCGGTGACCGGCGACGAGAAGATGTCGTTCGACCCGACCGACGCCCAGGCCGACCTCACCGTCACCTACGGTCGCGCCGCCGCCGGCAAGAAGACGGTGGTCGTCGCGGCGGTCTTCCGCGCGTTCCGCACCGACCTGCCGAGCGAGCGTCCGACCACGATTTCCCTGCGAATCACGCTCGCCGAGGGCTCGACGACCCCCGCCTCGAACAAGGAGGTCGACGCGTACGTGACCACCTGGGGCACGACGCCGTTCGCCCTCCGCGCGTACGCGACGGTCGTGAAGAGCACCCTCACCGCCACCGTCACCGACGACCTCGTCGAGCTCCGCGGGTCCGTCGTGCTCAAGGACGGACCGACCAACCGCTCCGTCACCGTCGACAAGCTGACGGTGAAGAAGACCGGCGCGGGTCTCCTCCCCGTTCGCACGGGTGTGTTCAAAGTGCCTTGATTCCAAGGCGATTTCGCTTCGGTCGCGCGCGCCGTCCAGGGCCTGTCCGACCGGCCGACGCCTGCGCTCGCGCACCGAGACGTCGCGCGCGACGACGACGACGACGACCTCGCATCACTGTCGCGTGTGTCAGTGCGCACACGGATCGCGATGAAAAAAAATGCATCGCACGTCAACATCGAACTCGACGAAGTCGATCGCTTCTGGTTAACCTCTCTCCTCATGATGAACGTCGCGCGCAAGCGCGATGAGGCGCACCCCGCGAGTCTCGTCAGCGAGAGCGCGCAATCCTGCGCGGTCGAGTCAGCGAACCCCGGACCGCCGACGCCCTGGAGGCAATCATGATCGAAGAGAAGATCGAGTCGAACGAGGCCGTCACGATGACCGCGCCGCGTCCGGCCGAGATGGCCGCGAAGAAGGGTGCGAAGAAGAAGGCCGCCAAGAAGGGCGGCGCGAAGAAGGCCGCCAAGAAGGGCGGCGCGAAGAAGCGCGCGAAGAAGGCTGCCCCGGCCGCCGCTGCCGCGAAGACCGAAGAGGAATGAGTTCTCCGCTCTGACGCAGCCGCCCTTCGGGTGAGCGGCGCTGGAGCGAGGGTTCGGATGAAGGGAGACCCCAGCGGGTCTCCTTTCGTTCGTTTGTGGCGACCTCTGGTTTGGGTCGCTTCGAGGGTGCACGCGGCCGAGAGGTCGGTATCTTTCGGGGATGGTTCGCCGCTGGGTGCTCTCGCTCTCCGTGTCTCTCGCCGCCGTGGGCGCCGCCGTCAGCGTCGCCGCGGGCTGCAGCAGCGAGACTCGCGCTGGCCCCCCCGTGACCGTCGACACGGGGAGCACCACGTTCGTGCCGCTCGACGACGCGGGGGCCTGCGGGGTCACCACCCGGAAGGTCGCCCTCGACTACGCCGTCCACGTCGATCAGGGGTCGCCGCTCACCTACAACTCGAACCCCCCCTGCGGCGGCAACCACTACCCGATCTGGGCGCTGTTCCGCTCGCACCCGAGGCCATTGCCCCGTGGCAACTGGATCCACAACCTCGAGCACGGGGGGATCGTGTTCACCTACCGCTGCGCGAGCCGAGCTGCGTGCCCGGAGATCGCCGCGCAGCTCGAGGCGATCGCGGCCGCGATGCCGGCCGACCCGCTGTGCACGCCGCCGCTGCGCAACCGCATCGTCATCACGCCGGACCCCGAGCTGCCCGAGGGCGTGACGGTGGCGGCGTCGGCCTGGGGCTACACGCTCGTGGCCCGATGCGTGGACGCGGCGGCCTTCGGCAGCTTCTACAAGGAGCACGTCGGCCGGGCGACCGAGCAGCTCTGCGCCGACGGCGCCTACTACGCGGACGACGACGCGGGGGTCGTCGGCGACGCCATCATGTCACCGCCCGACGCCGCCAAGGACTGAAGGGCGCACAGGACGCCGAGTGCGCCGCCGAGGACCGAGCGACTCCGAGCCTCGGTGCGAGCGATGGGATGGCCGTCGCGTCGGACGGCGCGGCCCCTAGGCGGGGTTTGCGCGAGCCGCAAGGCTGGGATATTCTGGGGTCGCTCACGAAGTCTCTGGAATCGTATCCAGTGCAGGCTGGCTCACTGGTAGGCGCTACGGACGACGGCTGTGTGCGTGCCGCCGCGAGGCAAATCGGCCTCGGGCACCCTCCACGGGCCACCACGGCCCACCGTCCGTGCAGGGATCCACCATGCAGTGCAACGGGGGCCGGGACCTGGATACGAGCATGGGTACGCGTCTCTACGTCGGCAATCTGTCCTATCACACCACCAAGGACTCCCTCCGCACCGCGTTCTCCTCGAACGGGCGCGAGGTCACCGACGTCCACATCGTGATGGATCGCGAGAGTGGCCAGTCGCGCGGCTTCGGCTTCGTGACGATGGGCACCAACGAGCAGGCCGCGGCCGCGATCGCCGAGATGAACGGCGCGCTGGTCGACGGGCGCCCGCTCCGGGTGAACGAGGCCGAGGATCGTCCCCCGCGCGGTGGCGGCGGTGGCGGCGGCGGGTTCCGGGGAGGCGGCGGCGGCGGTGGCGGCGGTGGCGGTGGCGGTGGCTATCGCGGCGGCGGCGGCAGTGGCGGCGGCGGCGGCGGCGGCCGTCGCGGTGGCGGCGGCGGCTGGGACAACGATCGCGGCGGTGGTGGCGGCGGTTGGGACGGCGGCGGCGGCGGTGGTGGCGGTGGCGGCTGGGACAACGACCGCGGTGGCGGTCGTCGGGGCGGCCGCTGGTGATCCCACGATCGGCGATCGCCGTTCGATCGCCGAGTGTGCACGACAGGCTGGCATCCGGTCTTCCGGGTGCCGGCGCTGTGCGTTGCGCTCGCGCGGCCCGAGCCGCTCGGGTCCGCTAGATCGCGCGGTCGAGGCCGGCGTGCTCGCCGAGCAGGCGGCTCACCGTGGAGTAGAGCTCGTCACCGCGGCCCTTGTCGTCGAGCCAGCGCCCGTCTTCGCCGAGCGAGAAGTGCCAGGCGTGGGTGCGGGCCGCGAGCCAGATCTGCCGGGTCGGGCGCTGCGTGTTGAGGATGATGCGCACCCCGTTCTTGCAGCCGAGCGAGAGCACGTCTCCGCGGGCTTCGACGTCGACCACCTCGGGCTCCACGTCGTCGAGCGCATCTTCGATGCGGCGGAACACGTCGGACACCAGGTGCTGGTAGCGGGGTTCGTCGATCATGATGGGCTCGGGTTCCGCAGTTCAGTTGAGGGTCGTGGGCAGCGCGAGATCGAACGGCGCGATCGTGGCGTCGAACACGCGACCGTCGGCGCAGTGCATGCGGTAGGTGCCCTGCATGGTGCCCCGAGGTGTCTTGAGCATGCACCCGCTCGTGTACTCGAAGTGCTGCCCGGGCCGCAGCGTGGGCTGCGCGCCGACCACCCCGTCGCCCTGCACCTCTTCGACGTGGCCCTGCCCGTCGGTGATGATCCAGTGTCGGGTGCGCAGCTGCGCGGTCACCGAGCCCTCGTTGAGGATGCGGACGGTGTACGCGAACACGTAGCGTTTGTCGCGGGGCGAGGAGTGCTCGGGCACGTAGGTGGTGCGCACGGTCACCCGGATGCCCTCGGTCACGGCGTTCGACACCCAGGGAAGCTAGCTCAGTGCGGTCCGGTCGAGAACGTCGCTCGCGACCTCGGCCATGCCCTGATTCCTGGCCGTTCTCGGGGAGATGCGCGCTACAGTGCTCGCCGATGAGCGAGGCGGAGGCGTTTCGAACCCTCGGACACCGCGTCGTCGACAGCCTTGCCGACGAGCTCGCCCGCACGGCGCGGAGGCAGGGGCCCGTGCTGCCGGCCGGTGGGCCCGCGGATCTGCTCGAGCGCTGGCCTCCGCCGCGCGGCGGCGCCGATCTCGGCGCGCTGTTCGAGGCGGCGCTGGCCCAGGGCATCCACCTCCACCACCCTCGCTACATGGGCCACCAGGTGGCGGTGCCTCTGCCCGAGGCCGCCCTCGGCGAGCTCGTGGGCACGCTCACCAACAACGCGATGGGCGTGTTCGAGATGGGCCCGGTGGGCACCGCGATGGAGCACCGGGTCCTCGCGTGGATGGCGAGCGTCCTCGGGCTCCCGTCGGCCACCCTCGGTGTGCTCACGTCGGGCGGCTCGCTCGGCAACCTCACCGCGCTGCTCGCGGCGCGCGCGGCGCTGCGCGGTCCGACCGCCGATGGCGCCATCCTCGTCGGCGAGCAGGCCCACTACAGCATCGGCCGGGCCGCGCGGGCGATGGGGCTCGGGACCGAAGGTGTGGTCGCCGTCCCGTGCGACGCCCGCTTCCGGCTCCGCCTCGACGCGCTGCCAGAGGCGCTCGCCGAGGCTCGTCACCGGGGTCGCACGCCGTTCGCCCTCGTCGGGAGCGCGTGCTCGACCGCGACGGGCGCGTTCGATCCGCTCGTCGGCATGGCCGACTTCGCCGCCGAGCACGGGCTGCACTTCCATGTCGACGGGGCTCACGGCGCCGCGGTCGCGCTGTCCCCTCGATACCGTTCCCGGATCGCGGGCATCGACCGCGCCGACAGCGTGGTGTGGGACGCCCACAAGATGCTGCGCGTCCCCTCGCTGTGCACCGCGGTGCTGTTCCGCGACCCGCAGGTGTCGGTCGGCGCGTTCGAGCAGGAGGCGAGCTACCTGTTCCGCGCCGAGAACCGGTGGGATCTGGCGCAGCGCACGTTCGAGTGCACCAAGCGCATGATGTCCTTGCCGCTCTACGCCGTGCTCGCGGGGCGGGGCGAGGGCGCCCTGACGGAGTTCGTGGAGAGCCGGCTCGACCTCGCCACCGCGTTCGCGGCGCTCGTCCGCGAGGGCCCCGACCTCGAGCTCGCCGTCGAGCCCGAGTGCAGCATCGTCTGCTTCCGCCCTCGCGGGCTCGGCGCCGCGGCGGTCGACGCGATCCGCGCGCGGATCGTGGAGAGCGGAGCGTTCTACGTCGTCGCCACCACCCTTGCCGTGTCGGGGGCCCCCCAGCGCTTCCTCCGCGTGAGCCTCATGCACCCAGCCACCACGATCGACGATCTCGCCGCCTTGCTCGCCACCGTACGTGCCGCCGCGCACGAGGAGACCCCATGACCGCCGTCGAGCTCCTCAGCAAGCCCGAGACGTGGCTCAGCCTCCTCACGTTGACCGCGCTCGAGATCGTCCTCGGCATCGACAACATCATCTTCCTCAGCATCCTCGTCGCGCGGCTGCCCTCCGGTCAGCGCGACAAGGCGCGGAAGATAGGGATGGTGCTCGCCCTGTTCATGCGGCTCGGGTTGCTCCTCACCCTGAGCTTCATCATGCGGCTCACCAAGCCGTTCTTCACGGTGCTGTCGCGGCCGATCTCCGGGCGCGACCTCATCCTGCTCGTCGGCGGCACGTTCCTCATCGTCAAGTCGACCCAGGAGATCTACGAGAAGCTCGAAGGTGACGAGGCTGGCGAGGACGGCGCGGCGGCCAGGAAGCACGCCAAGTTCCTGCCGACGATCGTCCAGATCATGTTCCTCGACATCGTGTTCTCGCTCGACTCGGTGATCACCGCGGTCGGCATGGCGCAGGACGTCCGGATCATGTGCGCAGCGGTCATCGCCGCGGTGCTCGTGATGCTGTTCTTCGCCGGCGCGGTGGGCGACTTCGTGAACGAGCACCCGAGCATGAAGATCCTGGCGCTCAGCTTCCTGCTGCTCATCGGGGTGCTGCTCGTGGCCGACGGCATGGGGCAGCACGTGAGCAAGGGGTATGTGTACTTCGCGATGGGCTTCGCCGTGATGGTCGAGATGCTCAACCTCCGACTGCGCAAGAAGAGCGGCCACGTGCAGCTGCGTGGCCGTCGGGCCAGCGAGCCGCCGCCGACCTCGACGCCGGACTGAGGGACGGACACGCCTCGAGGGCCAGGAGGTGCGTCACCAGCGGACGCGTACGTCGATGGCGTCGCGGGTCACGTTCTCGAGGGTGACCTGGGGCGTCTGCCCGGTGCTCGTGCGCACGACGGCGCGCAGGCTGCCGAGGGTGAGCAGGCGGTAGTTCTCGTCGGCGAAGTAGGGGAAATCCCGGTACTGCAGCACCGCGTCCTCGTCGGTGGTGGTGACCGCGACGCGCCCCTTGCCGCGACGGATCTGGCCCCACATGGTCGGCACGCGGCGGAGCACGAACGCGGGGGTCGAGAGCGAGAGCAACGCGCGGAAGAAGCGGCTCGTGCCGATCACCGTGCAGGCGTCGATGGCGTCGACGAAGCGACTCTCCTCGGGGCAGTGGACCTTGCGCATCGCGCGGAGGGTCTCCTGCAGCGCCGCCTCCGGGTACCACGCGCTGGAGGCGGGCTCCTGCAGGACGTGGCGGTGGACGAGGGCCACCTCGGCCACGACGGCGTCCAGGATCGGCGCGTCGGCGCCCAGGAACATCCGCGCCGACACGAACCAGGCGCCCTTGACCTCGCTCTCGCTCATACGACGGGGCGGACGCGCACGCGCACGTAGTCGCGGGCTTCCCGGGAGTGGCGCGCCGCGAAGGCGAGCGCCCCGCGGCTCCACCGACGGAGGGTGGGGGAGGTGCGCGCGCGCTCCTCGAGCACGCGGCCGAGGGCGATCACGGTGAGCACGGCCTCCTTCATGCGGCCTCGCCGCGCCGCAGGCGCACGAGCCGATCGCCCTCGATCGGGCGGACGTCGATGCGGCAGGTGTGCCCGCCGTTCTTCGGGATGGTGCTCGTGAGGTGGTAGCGGAGGCCGAACGCCGCGCTGATGCCGGACTGGAACTGGCCGAAGATGCCGCAGTGCGCGCCGTTCCAGCCGGGCGAGGCGTACCAGGGGCACGCGGTGCCCTCGAGCCAGCCGGTGGTGGGGCCGCTGTCGCCCCAGTGGCTCGGGTTCACGCGGAACACGTATTCGCTCATGCGCAGGAGCTCGAGCGCGTTGGCGGGGGAGGCGTCCATCCCGAAGGCGAGCCGCATCTTGCGCCCGAAGCGCTCGCCGGCCGCGGTGCAGATCTCGCCCAGGATCGGCCGCACGCGGGGCAGACGGGCGGGCAGGTGCTCGGTCATCGCGACGAGCAGCTCGCCGAGGTGGTGGGTGACCTCGACCCAGCGATCGTGGAGCGAGAGCCCTTGCATCATGGTCTCGGCGCGGAGGTGCTCCGCCACGGTGCGCGGGGCGCCGCCGAGCTCGCCGAACACCCAGCGCGCCTCGGGCTTGCGCGCGATGCGGAGCAGACCCCCGAGCAGGAGGCCGGTGTCGCGGCGCCCGGCGAGGTCGTCGGCCCGCGCGGGGACGCTGCGGAACCGCGCGTGCAGCACGTCGTGTCGTCGCTGGAACAGCGGCACGGCGACGGCAGCGAGCGCTGTCTCGGCGCCCGCCAGTCCACCGAGGTGGGGGCCGAGCTCGCGGCGGAGCAGCTCGAACCACTCGGCCATGCCCTCGGCGGCGAACCACCAGAGCAGCCGCGTGGGGATCTGTTCCCTGCGGAAGACCTCGCGCACACCGCGGGCGAGGAGGGTGGGGGGCCGCGCCATGACGATCCAGCGTAACCCCGAACGGGGGTGGATCGTGAAGGGGACATGGAAGCCAATCCCTTCGTCGCTCCCGGACCGTCCCCGTCCCGAGTCGACCTGCTGGTGGTGGGGGGTGGGGTGGCCGGGCTGACCGCGGCAGCGTTCGCGGCGCGCGCGGGGCTCCGGGTGGAGCTCGTGGACAAGAGCGAGCTCGGCGGTCGCGCGCGGACGCGGCGCGTCGACGGATTCTCCCTGAATCTCGGCGCGCACGCGCTCTACCGGAACGGACCCGCGGCGCGGGTGCTCGAGGCCCTGCGGGTCCCGACGCCGGGTGCCCGCGTGCCCGCCCTGGGGCAGGCGCTGGTGGAGGGGGTTCTCCACGCGCTGCCGGTGGGACCCCTCTCGATGCTCACGACGGGCGTGCTCGACGCGAGCGGGAAGCTCGAGCTGGCGCGCCTCATGGTGTGGTTGCGGGGCGCGGATCTGCGGCCGGTCGCCGGGCGCACCGTCGCCGAGGTCCTCGATGCGCGCGTGCAGCACCCGGGCGTGCGCGCCTTCGCCCTCGGGTTGATGCGCGTCGCGACCTACGATCCGAGCCCCGAGCACCTCTGCGCGGCGGTGGGCCTCGGACAGATGCGCCGCGCGACCTTCGACGGAGTCACCTACGTGGACGGCGGGTGGGCGACGCTGGTGGAAGGGCTCGCCGACGTCGGGCGCACCCTCGGGGTGCGTCTGCACGAGCGCGCGCGGGTGGGCGAGGTGGTCGCCGTGCGGGATGGGTTTCGCGTCGCGATCGGTGACGAGGAGCGGGTCGCGCGCACGGTGCTGGTGGCCGCGCCGCCGCGCGTGGCGAAGGAGCTGTTTCCGAGCCTCGCGCTGCCGCACGCCGAGGAGGTGCGGGCCGCGTGCCTCGACGTGGCCCTCGGCGCGGTGCCGTGCCCGCGGAACCGGTTCGTGATGGGGCTCGACGCGCCGGTCTACTACTCGCTGCACTCGGCGGTCGCGCGGCTCGCTCCCGAGGGCGGGGGCGTCGCCCACCTGCTGCGCTACGGCGATCCGGTCGAGGGCGGCGAGGCGGAGCTGCGTGCCCTGCTGGAGCGGATGCAGCCTGGCGCGCCGATCGTCGAGGCGCGCTACCTTCCGCGCATGACCGTGTCGCACCACCGGCCGACGGCGACGTCCGGGGGCCTCGCCGGACGCGCGGCGGTGGTGACGTCGCTGCCCGGGGTCTTCCTCGCCGGGGACTGGGTCGGGGACGACGCGTTGCTCGCCGACGCGGCGTTCGCGAGCGCGGCCCTGGCGGCCGAGTCGGCGGCCCTGTTCGTCCGGGCACGGCGGGCGGCGTGACGACCCCGCTCTCGCGTGCGTTCGCCGAGCACGGCCGGTTCCTGTTCGCGCTCCTCTACCGCATGACCGGTTCGGCGAGCGAAGCAGAAGACCTCGTGCAGCAGACCTTCGAGCGCGCGCTCGTCGCCGAGCCCGACGTGGAGCGTCCGTTGCGCCCGTGGCTCGTGCGCGTCGGGACCAACCTCGCGCGCGACGCGCTGCGGGCGCGGCGGAAGCGGGGCTACGTCGGCCCCTGGTTGCCCGAGCCGATCCCGAGCGACGAGGCGTCCCTCGTGGGCTTCGAGGTGCCCTCGACCGAGGGGCGCTACGAGCTGCTCGAGAGCGTCTCGTTCGGGTTCTTGCTCGCGCTCGAGGCGCTCACGCCGAACCAGCGCGCGGTGCTCCTGTTGCGCGACGTGCTCGAATACGACGTGGCCGAGTCCGCGTCCGCCCTCGGCCTCGGTGAGGCGAACGTGAAGGTGCTGCACCACCGCGCCCGCAAGGCGATGGCCGCGTACGAGCAGCGTCGCGCCCGGCCCACGAGCGAGGCCGCGCGGGCGGTGCTCGAGGCGTTCTTGACCGCGCTGGCCGCCGGCGATGGCCCCACGCTCGAGCGGCTCGTGCGGGAGGACGTCCGCATGCTCAACGACGGCGGGGGCGTGGTGTCGGCGGCCCGGGTGCCCATCCTCGGGCGCGACAAGGCCCTCCTCTTCCTGCGCAAGCTCGCGGCGCTGCGCGGACCGCCGGAGTTCGCGGAGATCCGGGCGATCAACGGGGGGCCCGCGCTGGTGGCGCGGTTCTCGTGTCGCACGCCGATCGAGCCGCGCGACGCGGTGATGACCCTCGAGCTCGACCATGAGGGACGCGTCGCCGCGTGTCACTGGGTGGTGCACCCGGCGAAGCTGCGCGCCGTCGGCCTGGGTGACGCTCAGGGCTTCGGCGTGGCGAACGGCTTGGCCGCTGCGGCGGCCGAGCTGTCGGTGACCAGGAAGTAGCTGCCGGCGGTCGCCGTCGTGCCCACGGCGCCCGCCGCGAGCGTGGTGGGGACCTGGCCGTAGACGAAGCCCGAGCCCGCGACGACGTAGCCGAAGAACGAGAAGCTCGCCGGGCGACCGCCCACGGCCGACCAGGGGATGGAGAACTCACGCGTGGTGCCGGCGGACGCGAAGCACCCCGCACCCGCCGTCGCGCTCGACCAGCCGCCCGTGCCGTCGGCGGTCCGGTACTCGCGATAGCCGCTCTTCACGTAGGCGACGAGATCGGCGCGGAACGGCAGCGAGGAGTAGCGCGCGCCGTCGTAGGTCTGGCCGCCGAGGTTGCCGTCGGCGTTGGTGCCGGACGTGGCCGGGGTGAGGGGCGCCTTCTCGAGGTAGACGACGGCGGCCTCGGCCACGTTGGCGTTGGTGATCGCGACGTACAGGTTCGTGTCGTCCCAGCGCGCGTACCAGGTCTGCGTGGAGCTCGAGTACTGGTTCTTGCCCTCGGTGTGGTCGCCGTATTCGCCGGTGGCGAGCGTGCCGTCGCAGGTCGGCGCGGTGCCGAAGGAGGCGTCGCTGCCCGCGTCGGTGGCGGCCTCGGCGGAGTCGGTGGCCGCGTCGCTCGCCGAGTCGGCGGTGGTCGTGTCCGCGGCGGTGGTGTCGGCGGCCGTCGTGTCAGCGGCCGTGGTGTCGGCGGCCGTCGTGTCAGCGGCCGTGGTGTCGGCGGCCGAATCCGTCGCAGCCGAGTCCGCGACGGTGGAGTCGGCAGCGGTGGAGTCGGTCTTCGTGTCGGCAGCGGCCGAGTCGGTCGCGGTCGAGTCCGTGGCCGTCGAGTCGGTCGCCGTCGAGTCCGCGGTCTCGGTCGTGGAGTCGGTGGCGGTCGAGTCTCCACCCGATTCGGTCGCGGTGGAGTCCGTCGTGCTGTCGATGGTGGAGTCGATCGTGGAGTCGCTCGTGGTGCCCGTGTCGCCCGAACCCGTGTCGCCCGAACCCGTGTCCTCCGTGACCGGCGGATCGTCGGACCCGCAACCCACGAGACCGCAGCCGAGGAGAGTGGACCCCAGGATCAAGGCGACGCCGGCGTAACGCATGGCGGAGTGACTAGCACGCGAGCCAAGCCTCGTCGAAGGGGTCCCTGGATTGCGGAGCGCTTCGGATAAGATGGCGTGGAGCGATGCACCGCGTGAAGGCGTCGGATCTCGTCGGACTGCGCAAGCACCTCGCCGAAGCGCAGCCCGCCGTCCTCGAGCGCTTCCGCGAGCGCTTGCCGCCGGATCTGCGGGCGGTGGTCGACAAGTCCGTGGCGTCCACGTGGCTGCCCGATCTCCAGATCTGCGAGATCTACGAGCACCTCGCCAAGGAGCTGTTCCCGACGTCGCTCTCGCCGCACGTGCAGCTCGGCCACCGGATGGCGATGAACAGCTATCGGGGTGTGTACCGCGTGTTCCTCGCCATCCCCTCGACGACCTTCGTCATGAACAAGGCAGCCAGCGTGTGGGCCTCGTACCACTCGACGGGCAAGGCCTCGAT
>JAEUKC010000029.1:0-38386 GCA_016794445.1 Myxococcales bacterium | reverse complement strand
CTAGCGGGTCGCGCGGGCTTCGTGCGAACCTTGGTCCATGCTCGAGCTCGTGGCCTTCGGGGGGACGGACGTCGGCAAGAAGCGCAAGAACAACGAGGACTCGTACGCGGTCGACGCCGACCGCGGGGTCTACATCGTGGCCGACGGCATGGGCGGGCACGCGTCCGGCGAGGACGCCTCGCGGTTCGCGGTCAGCATGACCCGCGAGCACCTCAACGCGAACGCCTACGCCATCGAGCAGTACCGCGCGACGCCCAACGACCAGACCAAGGCGGCGCTCCTGCAGGTGATCGAGAAGGCCATCCAGGGCGCGTGCGCGCGCGTCTACGCGATCGGCCAGGCCGAGCCACAGAAGCGCGGCATGGGCACCACCATCGACGTCGTCGTGCGCGTCGGCAGCCAGGTCGTGCTCGGGCACGTGGGCGACAGCCGCGTGTACGTCGTGCGCAACGGCCAGAGCTACCGCCTCACCGAGGACCACACGCTGGTCGCCCAGCAGGTGAAGGCGGGCGTGATGAGCCCGCAAGACGCCGAGCAGAGCACGATGAAGGGCATCCTCACGCGTGCGGTCGGCACCCACGCGTCGGTGCAGGTCGACACGCTGCTGCTCGATCTCATGGCCGGCGACGTGCTGCTCCTCTGCACCGACGGCCTCCACAAGTACCTGCAGGATCACGAGATCCCGGCGCGCCTCCGCGAGGCCTCGCAGGGGCAGGTGCAGGCGCTGATCGACCACGCGCTCGCGTCGGGCGGCAGCGACAACGTCACGGCGATCGTCCTCGGCGTGCAGGCGCCGCAGGCCGCCGCGCAGGCCGCCGAGGCCAAGGCCGAGACCGCCAAGGCCGGCTCCCGCATCGACGCCGTGCGCGCGCTGCCGCTGTTCCAGCACCTCTCGTACAAGGAGCAGGTCGCGGTGCTCTCGGTCGCGAGCAACCGCAGCTACCAGACGGGCCAGGACATCGTGCGCGAGGCCGACCCGGGGCTCGAGATGTTCGTCGTGGTCGAGGGTCGCGTCGCGGTCCACCGCGGCAACATCAAGATCGCCGAGCTCGCCGCGGGCGGACACTTCGGCGAGATGGCCCTCGTCGACGACGCGCCGCGCTCGGCCAGCGTGCGCGCGCTCGCGCCCACCGACTGCCTCGTGCTCTCGCGCGAGGCGCTCTCGAACCTGATGAAGCTCGACCCGGTGCTCGCGGTGAAGGTGCTGTGGAGCTTCGTCGAGGTGCTGAGCGGGCGCCTGCGCACGGTGAACGCCGAGCTCACCGACTTCAAGCTCGAGCACCCCGAGCGCCGCAGCAGCGTGCCGCCGTTCGTGGCCGGTTGATGGGTTCTTGACACAAAAGCCCGAAGGCCCCCGTCTCCGGAGGCCTTCGTGCGTTGGACCGAGGAGGCTCAGCCGCCGTCGGCGGGAGCATCGCTCGCCGCGTCGGTGGCGGCGTCGGTCGCGGTCTCGGCGGCCGGCGCGTCGGTGCCCGCGTCGGTCGGCATGGGGACGTCGGCCTTCGACCAGTCACCGTTGTCGCGGCAGGCGCCGCGGAAGAAGGTGGTGATGTCGGCGATCGAGCTCACGAAGCAGAACGTGAACTTCGGGTCGCTCGCGCACGCGCCGTAGTCCTTGGTCGCGATGTCGTAGCAGGCACCCTTGGGCTTGACCGTGCCACCCTTGTTCTGCGCGTCGGCGTAGCAGTCACCGCGCTGGGTGGAGGTGCCGCCCTTGGCGCCGGAGCCGGGGGTCGAGTCGCAATCGTCGACCGGGCAGACCGCGTCGAGGCAGTCGCTGTTGCACTTGACGGTCTTGCCGCAGGAGCTGGCGGGGTCGATCTTCGCGATGCAGGCCGCGGTGTCGATGCTGTTGTTGTCCAGCCAGTCCTTGAGGATGCAGGTGTTGCACTGCGGGTAGGCCTTCTGGGCGGCCGTGCACTTGGCGGCGCTGCCCGAGCCGAAGCAGTTGCTGAACTCCTCGATCATCGCGTCGGTGCAGACGTTCTTGCCGACCTTGGCGGTCGGGGCCTTGCACTCGAAGCCCGTGGGGAGCGGCTGCGAGCAGGTGAGCGGGCCGGTGTCCGGCTTGAACGTGTCGGGCTTGCCGGTGTCGACGGGCGTGCCCGTGTCGGCGACGACGGTGCCGGTGTCCTCGGCGACGGGCGCGGGGTCATCGCTGCCGCATCCGACGAAGAGGGTTGCGCCACCGAGCCCGGCGACGACGAGGGAAAGGAAAGCGGGGAGAGCTGCGGCGGACTTCATGGGCCGTCGTGGTACGCCCAAAGTGACGAAGGTGCAACCTTCCAGGCAAACATTTCCCTTGCGCTGGGTCGACTCGACGACGTCGACACGGTGCGCAAGCCTGCCGCCGGTGCCCCCCCTCCACGCCTACGTCCATTTCCCGTGGTGCCTGGAGAAGTGCCCCTACTGCGACTTCGTCAGCTTCAAGACCGCGCGCCCCGCGATCGATCACGAGGGCTACGCCGACGCGGTGATCCGCGAGCTGCGCGCGCGCGCCCCGTTCTTCGCCGGTCACACGCTGCGCTCGCTGTTCTTCGGGGGTGGCACCCCGTCCCTCTGGGCGCCCGCCGCCCTCGGCCGCGTGGTCGACGCGCTGCGTGACGCGTTCCCCCTCGCCGACGACTTCGAGGTCACCGCCGAGTGCAACCCGAGCAGCTTCGATGCGGACGTCGTGGGTGGACTTTCTGTCGCAGGGGTCCACCGGTTCTCGATCGGCGTGCAGTCGCTCGACGGCGCGCAGCTGAAGCACCTCGGCCGCCTGCACGGCATCGAGGGCGCGCTCGCGTCGGTCGAGGCCGCGGTGAAGAGTGGCGCGCGGGTCTCGGCCGATCTCATCTTCGGGCTGCCGGATCAGTCGCCGGGAGAAGCCGCCGAGCACGCGGGCGCGCTCGTGGATCTGGGGCTCGATCACCTCTCCGCGTACGCGCTCACCATCGAGCCCGGCACGCGGTTCGGCGAGCTCGCGCGGCGCGGTCGGCTGCCGCTCGCGACCGACGACGCCACGTGCGACGCGTTCCTCGCGGTCGAGGCGGCGCTCGCGGCGCGCGGGCTCGAACACTACGAGGTCTCGAACTACGCGCGCCCCGGGCAGGAGTCGCGGCACAACCTCGGCTACTGGCGCGGCGCCGCGTACATCGGCCTCGGGTGCGCGGCCGTGGGCTGCGGGCACTTCGCCGGCACGCCCGCCTCCGCGGTCCGCTACCGCAACGACACCGACCCCGCGCGCTACGTGCAGAAGACGAGGGCGCTCGCCGTCGCGGAGCCGTCGGACGCCGACGGCCTGTCGCTCGAGCACGAGCACCTCGACGCCGAGACGCTGCTCCGCGAGCGGATCATGCTGGGCCTGCGGCTCGCGGAGGGGCTCGATCTCGCGGCGGCAGCGGTCGCCCTCGGGCTGTCGCCGGACGAGGTGTGGTCCACCCGAGAGGTCACGATCGAGCGGATGTCCCGCGACGGCGACCTGGTCGTCGAGGGCACCACGTTGAAGGTCGCCCGCGACCGCCGCCTCCGCACCGATGGGCTCGCCGCCCGCCTGTTCTGACCGACGAGGCCGGCGCGGGCCCTCCGTCGATGCCCTCAATCGATACGCTGGGCGCCCTGCGGCACGGTCCAGCCGCTCGTGACCTCGAGGTTGCTCTTCAACCCTGCAGCACGGAGCGCCGGCTCGATGACCTCGCTGATGGTCGTGCGCGTGCCCGGGCACCCGGCGCAGGCGCCGGCCAGGTGCAGCTGGAGCACCCCATCGGCCCGGGGAACCACGAACACGACGCCGCCGTCCGCCTCCACCAGGGGGGCGATCGCTTCGCGCAGCGCGCGAGTCACCGGCTCGGGCACGTCGGTCAACCGAGCGACCGTACCACACCAGCCTGCGGCCGACCGGTCCTGCTTTACGCCCCCCGGCCGGATTCGATAGCCTGGGATCCCGTCCGTGGCCCGCTATCGACTCCGGCTGCTCCTCCAGGAGTTCGATCTTCCCCAGGGGGAGACCGTGCTGGGGCGGAGCCCCGAGTGCCAGGTCACCATCGACGACCCGCTCGTCTCCCGCGAGCACGCCAAGATCATCGTGCAGGACGACACCGTCGTCTGTCGTGACCTCGGCAGTCGCAACGGCAGCAAGGTCAACGGCGTGCCGCTCCGGGGCGAGATCCCGCTCAACGACGGCGACCGCATCCGCATCGGCAACCAGGAGATCGTCTTCACCAAGGTGGTCGTGCCGCGTCGCCCCGGGCGCCCGACCGGCAGCCTTCGCCACTGCCAGAAGTGCCAGACCCCTTACGTGGCCGAGGCCCCGCAGTGTCCGAACTGCGGCTACGCCCCGGGCGCCGAGGACACGCTGAGCGGCGCGCCGCGCCCCGGCAACCTCGATCGCGAGCCGTGGAGCCTGCAGATGCAGATGGAGCTGCTCGAGCGCGCGCTCACCCTCGGGCGCACGAGCGACGCCGATCGCGTCATGGGTCGCATGGCGATCGCGATCGACGAGCGGCTCGCGCAGGGGATGACGGTCGATCCCCCGAAGCTGCTGCCCACGCTGGTCGGCGCGGTGCGCCTGGCCGCGGCGCAGGGCGAAGCGCAGTGGCTCCGCTGGGCTCTCGGGCTGCTCTCGAAGGCCGAGTGCCCGCCGACCCGCGAGCTCGCCGAGGCCGTGGGTCGCGTGCCTCCCATCGTGCTCGAGGGGTGCGAGAGCATCCACGAGGTGGTGGCCTCGTTCGACCCGAGCAAGCTCGACGAGCCGGCCCGCGCCGCGCTCGCGGTGCTCGTCGAGATCGCCGCCAAGGTCGGGGCCAAGAGGGGCGAGAGCTGATGCGCTTTCGCCTCAAATACCTGCGTCACGACCTCGAGCTCTCCCCTGGCACGTTCGCCATCGGACGGTCGGCCGAGTGCCAGCTGTCGCTCGACGACCCGCTGGTCTCCCGCAAGCACGCGAGCTTGCTGGTCGACGAAGATTTCGTGTGGGTCGAGGACGCGGGCAGCCGCAACGGCGTGCTCGTCAACGGCATCCGCATCGACCGGCGCACGCGCCTCGACGACGGCGACCGCATCACCATCGGCCAGCAAGAGATGGTCCTGAGCGCGGTCACGGCCAACGACGGTCGACCGAAGCCGCTCGCCTCGCAGGGCCACGCCACGCTCGTCACGATGCCGGTCGCCACGCGGCCCACGCCGTTCGCGGGGCAGCTCGAGTCCCCCCTCCAGCCCCTGCAGCCCGCCGAGGAGCACACCATCGAGCGGCCCCGACGCGGGGAGGCGCTCAAGCTGCTCGGCGGCGTGGCCGAAAAGGCGCTCGCCCTCAACAACCCCGACGGCGCCGAGCGCCTGCTCACCAACGGCCTGCTCGAGATCCACACCGACCTGCGCTCCGGGAAGCAGGTGCCCGCCGACTCCATCGACCTCGCTGCCCGCTTCGCGGCGCGTCTCGCCGCGGGTACCGGCAAGGGCACCTGGGGGGACTACACCATCGAGCTCTACGCGCTCTCGGGGAGCATCCCGCCGCCCGCCGTCGTGGACGAGCTCTACGCCGCCGCGCACAAGATGCGTGGCTTCGATCTCACCCGGTTCCGCGCGTATCTCACGGCGGTCCTGCGCCGCGAAGCGCTGAGCCCGACCGAACGCTTCGTCGTGCAGCGGCTCGAGAGCCTCGAGCGCCTCCTCGCCAGCCGGTAGCGGCGGGGGCTTCTCCGGTTCCCCGGCGCGGGTATGCTGCCCGGGCGTGGCCGAGGGACCTGCCCAGAAGCCGAGCCAGTCGCGGCTCGGAGCGATTCCAGGCGGTCGCGCGTTCGGGCCGTGGCTGCTCGTGGAGCGGCTCGCCATCGGGGGGACGGCGGACGTGTTCCTCGGTCGGCGCGTCGACGCCGCGCCCGACGCCCCGCTCGTCGTGGTCAAGCGCCTCTTGCCGTCGCTGCGCCACGACGCGACCGCCCGCGAGTCGTTCGTGGAGGAGGCCGCGCTCCACGCCAAGGTCGTGCACCCCAACGTCGTGCGCTGCCTCGAGTCCGGCGAGGTGGACGGCGAACCGTACCTCGCGCTCGAGCACATCGCGGGCGTCGACCTGCACCGCGTGCTCGCCATGGGGCAGGCGCGCCGCCGCCCACTCGCGCCGCCGCTCGCCGCGTTCCTCGCGCGCGAGATGCTGGCCGCGCTCGGCGCCGTGCACGCCGCGGGGATCGTCCACCGCGACGTCAGCCCCTCCAACGTGTACCTGGGCCAGCGCGGCGAGGTGAAGCTCGGCGACTTCGGCATCGCCAAGGTGGGCGCGGCACGCGCGGCGGCGATCCGGGGGAAATACGCCTACCTCGCCCCCGAGCAGGTGGCCTCGGAGGCCGTCGATCACCGCGCCGATCTGTTCGCCGTCGCCAACGTGCTCTGCGAGATGATGCTGGCGCGGCCGCTGTTCCCGGGCTCCGGGCAGCTCGCGGTGCTGCTCGCGATCCGCGACGTGCGCATCGACGCGCTCGAGCAGCCCTCGGCGATCCCCCCTGCCCTCGTCACGGTCCTGCGGCGCGCTCTCGCCCGCGCCCCCGAGGTCCGCTTCCCCGACGCGGCCGCGTTCGACGCCGCGCTCGGGCCGTGGGCCTGGCAAGAAGAGGTCACCGCCCGCCGCGAGATCGAGAAGCTCGTGCGCTGGACCCGCGACGCCTCCACGGAGCTCCGCGCCGTCGGCGAGCACCCGGATCAGAAGGCGCCGCTCCTCTCGCTCGCGCCCCCGTCCTCGGTGCCGATCTCGCGCCTCGCCACGCCCGTGCAGCCCATCCCCTCGCTGTCGATGCCACGCCCGGCGCTCGAGCTCGACTCGGATGCGTTCCACGTCCCCACGCGCGACCCGGCCTCGTTCGTCGATCTGCCGAAGCCCACCGCGGCGGCCGCTTCCACCGCGCCGTTCACGCCGATCCCCTCGCGGGTGCGCACCACCGATGGGCGGCTCCTCGGCCCCTTCGCCTACGCGAAGCTGGTCGAGCTCGTGGCCACCGGCAAGCTCGGCGGCGCCGACGAGGTGGACTTCATGGGCACGGGCTTCGTCGCGCTCGCGGACATCGACGAGCTCGCCCGCCACCTCGCGCCGCGCAGCACGGTCACGCGCCAGCTCGAGGGACCGGGCACGCCCGACTGGCACGGCGTCGTGCAGGAGCCCTCCGACGACACCACGCTCCCGACGAGCACGAGCCTCGATCCCGGGGTCGCGCGCGCGCTCTCGTTCGTGGCCACGCGCCGCGCCACCGGCGTGCTGATCGCGCAGGACCCGCGTCGTCGCAAGGAGATCTACTTCGTCAACGGCCGCATGTTCCACGCGGCCACGAGCGAGTCGAGCGAGCTCACCGGCGAGTACCTCGTCGCGCGCGGGCTCCTCGATCGCGGCGACCTCGACTTCGCCCTCGCGGTGCTGCCGCGCTTCGACGGCCGCCTCGGCGAGGCGCTGACCACGCTCGGCCTCGTCGAGCCCGTGAAGATGTTCCGCTTGCTCGAGGACCTCAACCGCGATCGCCTGCTCGATCTGTTCCGGTGGACCGAGGGCGAGCTCTCGTTCTACGACGGCGCGCAGCCCGGGAAGGTCGACTTCCCGCTCGATCTGCTGATCGGCCCCATCGTGGAGGCCGGCGTGGGAGGCGCGCTGTCCGACGCCGAGGCCGAGGGTCGCGCGAGTCGCTGGGGCAAGCGGCGCATCCAGCCCGCCGAGGCCACCTCGGGGCTGCACGACGCGGGCTGGTCGGCGGTCGTGCTGCACACGCTCGTCTGCACGCGCGGGGGAGTGGGCTACGGCTCGCTCGTGTCGGCGCTCTGCCACGACGGTCTGCGCCCCGCCGCCGCGGTCCGGGCCATCGAGACCGCTCGCCTCGCGCGCCTCCTCGAGTGGGCCTGAGCGGACGTCTCTTCACCGGGGGCGCGTGCTTCGGCTACGTTGGCCGCTGCGATGGAAGACCTCGGCGCCTCTCCCGATCCACGGTTGCTCGAGAAGTTCGGCCGGCGGTTCGTCGCGGGGGACGTCCTGTTCCGCGAGGGCGACGTCGGCAACGAGGCGTTCCTGCTGCAAGAGGGCCGGGTGCGTCTCTTGAAGCGGGTGCGCACCGTCGAGCGGTCGCTGATGGTGCTCAAGCCGGGCGATCTGTTCGGCGAGTCCGCGCTCGTGCCCGGGGCCACGCGCTCCTCGACGGCGGTCGCGCTCACCGACGGCATCGCCCTCGCGCTCGCCGAGTCCACGTTCCGCGCGCTCCTGCAGAACAACAGCGCGATCGCCGCCCGCGTGCTCACCCAGCTCGTGCGCCGGCTGCGCGACCTCGAGGATCAGATCGAGCTGATGATGATCCGCGACACCCAGTCCAAGGTGGTGAGCGCGCTCCTCAAGCTCGCCGCGGGCCGCTCGGGCGCGGCGATCGGCGTCTCGCCGATGGACCTCTCGTCGCGCGTGGGCCTCGACATCGACACGGTCAAGCGCGCGGTCCAGCAGCTGCGCGACGGCGGCTACGTCCGCATCGCGGACGAGCGCCTCGAGATCCCCGACGCCGATGCGTTGCGCAAGCTGTACACGCTGCTCGGCGTCAAGGACGAGGTGGCAGGCGAACCTACTCGGTGAACCCGTCCTTCTCGGTGAGCGACTCGGGCAACGGCCCCGCCGCCATCGTGCAGTTCATCGGGCGCACCGAGATCTCGCTCCCCTTGCGGCGCGAGAGCACGGCGTGGGCGAGATCGTCGGCGGGCAGGTAGACGTCGAAGCTGCCGCCATCGGCCCAGGTGCGATCGCTGGTCCACCCCGAGACGCAGGCGTTCTCGCCGTCGACCCGCACGATCGCGTCGCTCGTCGCCGCGACGAAGGACTTGCCGTCGTCGAGGGTGACGGTGACCGGGTGGCGCGAGCCCGCGACGTACGGGAGCACGAGGCGCGGCTTGCCGGCGCTGTCCTTGCCGCAGACCTTCTTGTCGTCGATGTCGGTCTGCAGGAGGGCCTGCGAGAGCTTCGGCGCGGCGCCGGGCTGCACGGCGAGGAAGACGGCGGCCGGGTCGTGCGACTCGGTGCGCGGCGTGAACATGAGGAGGCCCGGGTCGCCCGGTTCGCGCAGGTAGCGCGCAGAGCCGAGGCCCGGCGTCCACCCCGGCCACAACGTGAGCGCGTCGCGCGTCCACTCGGCCTTGTCCTTGTCGAGCTTGGTCCACTGCTCGTAGAGGCCGCTCGAGCCGACGACGTAGTAGACGAACTTGCCCGCGGTCTTCTGCGCGTTGCGGAACGGGGCGAAGCTCGGGAGCTTGGCGGGCAGCGGGGTCGAGTCGACCTTGCCGCCCTTGCCGACGAAGTAGAGGGTCTGCGGCGTGTAGCCGGACACGGCGGCGAGCGTGAGGCCGCCGTCGTTGCCGATCGAGTATGCCTCGAGGTTGAGGCGCACCGGCATCTTGTCGATCTTCGCCTTGGCGACGGTGTTGGTCTTGGCGATCCACCACCCGACTTCGACGGAGGTGGTCTCCTCCTCCTTCGGCTTGGCGTCCTTCTTCGGGTCCTTCTTCGGGTCCTTCTTGTCGTCCTTCACGGGCGGCGGCGGCTGCGCGCCGGGCTTCTTGGTCACGACCGGCTTCGGCGCCGGGCCCTTCCAGCGCAGGGCGACGATGCCGCCCGGGACCGAGGCGTACGTGAACCGCCACTCGTCGGCGATCGCCTTCTCGGCAGCCTTGAGCTTCTCCGGCTCCTTCTCCTTGGGCGCGGGCAGCGCGGCGAGGAGGGTGACCTCCTTGACCTCGAGGCCCTGCTTGCCGCCCTGCTTGCCGACGAGGGCCTTGACCCCGCGGAGCTTGGGGTCGGGCAGCGTCATCGCCATGCGCACGCCGTCGCCGCTGTCGGCGAGCAGCGCGTTGGCGTCGGCGTAGCCGACGAACGAGCTCCAGGTGCCCTCGGCCTTGCACGTGAACGGCGTGCGGTAGGCGGTCTTCTTGGGCGCGGGCGCCTCCTTCGGCGGCTTGGTCCAGTCGCCGCCCGCCTTCGCGAGATCCCACCCCACGCGGGCCGCGCGGAAGCCGAGCAGGCAGCCGTGGGTGCCGCAGGCGAGCGCGCTGGTCTCGTCCTCGATCCCGGGGACCTGGGTCCAGCTCTTGCCGCCGTCGAAGGTCTCGTAGCCCTTGCCGCCACCGCCGACCCCGAACCCGCGCAGACCCGCGAACGAGAGCGCGTTCACCGGCGGGAGCGCGCCGGCGACGACCGTCTTGCCGTCGTCGGGCGTGGAGGCGAGGAACCAGCTGCCTTCGTAGGCGATCGCCGCGGCGGCGAGGTTGCCCGAGGCGTCGATGGCGAGCGCGCCGCGGCGCTTCACGAACTGCAGACCCGGGTCGATGTCGACCACCTCGGCGCCCGGGAACAGCTGGCGCTCGAACGTGCGTCCGCTGTCGTGCGACGTGAAGACGAAGGCCTTGCGACCGTCGTCCGAGTCGGAGGTGCCGACGGCGTAGACCGAGCCGGCCTTGCCGAAGCCCATCGCGTAGAAGCTCGGGATGCCGTCGACCTTGATGTCGACGAACTCGCTCGCGCCGCCGGGGCGGACGACGCCGTGGCCGGTGCAGGTCGCGGCGCCGACGAGGCAGGCGCCCTTGAACACGAGGGTGCCGTCCGGGCCGAGCCACATGCGCTCGTCGGGGCGGCCTCCGTAGGTGAGCTTGCCGTCCTTCTTCCAGCTCGCGCCGCCGTCGTCGCTGCGGTGCAGCTCGATGGCGCCGTAGGAGGAAGACGGACCGTCGTCCCCGCCGCCCTCGGCCTCCATCGCGCCCGAGTCGGAGTTCTCGCACGCGACCACGATGGTGTTGCCGGAGGCCGCGAGCTTCGCGTTCGACGAGCACGGGAAGCGCTGGAGGACCTTCTGGGTCGCCGGCTTGCCGAGCTCCTCGACGTAGACGCTGATGCCGCCCGGCGCGCCGGTGTCGTCACCGTCGTTCCAGATGAGCTCGTAGTGCTTGTTCGCCGTCACCGCGCCCGTGCCGTTGGCGACCGACTCGGCCCACGCGGTGTTGGGGTGGCCGGGGAAGGTGAGCTCGATCGACTCGACCGGCGGGGCGGTGCCCTTCTCGAACTTGGCGACGTCGCGCTTGAGCTCGAACCAGCCCTCGGCGTTCTGGAGGTACACACCGGTCTCGGTGGCCGACAGCCTCGGGTTGGCCGCGTGCGGCGCGGCAGCCTCGTTCCAGGTGACGCCGTCGTCGCTCGTGAAGAGCAGGCGCTGCGGCGCGAACAGGGCCGCCCCGACCCCACCGGGGTTCATGACGACCCGGACGAGGACGCCCGGGGCCTTCGGGAGCTTGACGGGCGCCCAGCTGAGCCCGCCGTCGACCGAGCGGACGATCTCCTTGCCGGCGCGGATCGCGACGAAGGCGTCCTTGCCGACGTCGATCGAGGACAGGCGCGGAGGCGGTGGGCGCCGCGGGCCGAGGGCGCCGAGCGGCGTGGGCGCCGTGTAGACCGCGCCGCTGGTCGTGAGGAACAGGAAGCCGTCGTTGGTCTTCTTCGCAGCGACGATCTCCTCGCTCGCGAACGTGGTCGCGTGCGCGGGGGGCTTCGCTTCGCTCTCCTTGAGCCACCGCTCGCCGTTGCGTCCGAAGTAGAGGATCCCCTCCTTGCCGAGGTCGACCCGACCGGTGAGCTCCGAGCTGCGCAGCGCCCAGCGCGAAGGGGTCTCGACCGGCGGACCCGCGTCGGCCTTCTTCACCGGCGGGGGCGTCGGGGGCTTGGGCTGGGGCGCGGGGCCACAACCGACGAGCACGAGCAGAGCGAGCGAGGAGAGCTGCCGGACACGCATGGTGGCCGGCATCCTAGAAGGTTTCGGGGAAAGTGGGGTCTCCGAGCTTCAGGCCACCCACTCGGCCTTGCGGGAGGTGCGGACGGCGAGGAGGTGGCGCCCGTCGGCGGAGCGCGGCGCGAGGGTGACCCCCTGGCCACGCCCCTGCTTGTTGGGGCGGAAGAATGCCGTGAGTGCGTACGTGCGCTCGTCGTTCTCGAGGACGATCCGCTCGCGCGCCTCGTCGATGCGCACGCGGTAGCTGCCCGGATCGACGTGACGACCCGCGATGGCGATGGGGCGCAGGCCCTCGATCACCAGGAGGAGCTCCTCGCTCTCGAAGCCGCCGGTCTGCGTGGTCGGCCGCGCGACGCGCCAGGTTCCAGAAGGAGCGGTGCGCGCACCCTGACCGAAGCCGAGGGCTTCGCCGAGAGCCTCCCCGAGAGCGTCCAGCGTGGTGAGTTCGTGCGCGTAGTTCATGGCGTCGTCCTTCTTCGACCAACGAGGTGCAAGGGATGTTCCCGACATTCGATCACGGTTTGTTCCGTGGTTCGGGTACGCAGAGCGCGTCGGGAAGATCTCGAACCGTCACTGGACCAACGGTGGACCGTGCGTGGGATTACAGCTCACGGGTCGGGAGTCCGGGTCGCAGGAGGAGGACGAGGCCGGTCCGGATTTGTCGCACGCATCCACGCAGAACCACCGCACGACTCCGCCGCCATACCCCCTCCGGTCTGGCAGCGGCGTCATGGCACACGCATCCTGGCGTGGACGCTGAATCTCCTACGCAGGCCGCGCAACGCGCTTCGCACGGGTGAATACCGGGTTGGCACCCTCGTTGCTGAAGGGCCGTCACACCTTTCTTCCTTCGGGAGGCAACATGAGACGAACCATCGGGATCCTCGTCGGGGTCCTCGGCGCAGGTGCGCTCTTCGTGGGCTGCGGCGCAGACGCCTCCGCCGACAGGGCGCCTGGCGACTTCCGCAGCGACGCAGGCAGCGCGACCGACACGGGAACCTTCTACGACACCGGGACGCCGCCTCCCGTCGACACGGGGCCTCCCCCCGAGAAGGAGGTGGAGTCCTCGTACCGCTCGCCGGTCGCCACCGGTCGCACCGTGTGGATCGCGAACCCGAAGAGCGGCCGCGTCGCGTTCGTGGACGCGACCACGCTCGACGCCAAGGTGGTCGAGGCGGGCAACGGCCCGACCTTCATGGCCGCAGTGCCCGGGGGAGACGACGTGGCGCTCGTGCTCAACGTGCTGAGCGACGACGCGACGATGTTCCGTCGGACGGACGTGGGCATGGACGTCAAGACGTTCAAGACCCACCACGCCGCGAATGCCTGGGGGGTGTCCCGGGATGGGCGCTGGGCGATCGCCTGGACCGACGTCAAGGCCGTCACCACGCCCTACGGCAAGATCGTCGGCTTCCAGGATCTCACGGTGATCGATCTCTCGGCCAAGGGCGGCCCGCCGATCATCCTCGCGGTCGGCTATCGCCCCGTCTCGGTCGGGTTCACCAAGGACGGCAAGCGCGCCTTCGCGGTGACCCAGGACGGCGTCTCGATCATCGACCTCTTCGCGCCGGGCGGGCCGCTGGTCGTCAAGAACGTGCCGATCTCCGACGACCCGCTGGCGGACCCGGGCACGCGCGACGTCTCGGTCACGCCCGACGGCGCGTACGCGCTCATCCGGCGGGACGGCGACGCGGCCGTCACGATCGTCTCGCTCGAGACCGAGGTGCGCACCAAGGTGACGCTCTCGGGGCCGGTGACCGACCTCGATCTGGTCGAGGACGGGAGCAAGGCCATCGCCGTCGTCCGCGAGAAGGCCGAGGTCTTCGTGCTGCCCATCCCCGGCGTCGCCACCAAGCCGACGGAGTTCACCAGCGTCACCATCACTGGCGAGACCGTGGGCTCGGTCTCCATCGCCGGGGGCGGCGCGAGCGCGGTCCTCTACACCAACGCCGTCGCCGCCGAGCGCTTCACGGTGCTCCGCCTCGACACGACCCCGCTCAGCTACCGCGTGCAGAAGCTCTACGCGCCGGTGCTCGGCGTGTTCCCGACCGGCGACGCGCAGGCCGCGGTGGTCCTCCACGACAAGACCGCCCCCAAGGCGGGCGCCTTCAGCCTGGTGCCCATCTCCACCGGCCTGCCCGCGAAGATCGTCGGCACGGACGCGCCGCTGACCGCCGTGGCGCTCGCCAAGGCCGGCGACCGCGCGATCCTCACCGAGCGCGACGACGGCAAGGCGATCTACGGCGCCTACCTCGCCCGCTTCCCGTCGCTCTCGGTCGACCGCTTCCCGCTCGCGAGCCCGCCGATCGCGGCCGGGGTCGTCGAGGGGTCGCGCCGCGCCTGGATCGCCCAGCAGCACACCGAAGGTCGCATCACCTTCATCGACCTCGAGAAGGGTGAGGCCCGCACGCTCACCGGGTTCGAGCTGTCGGCGCGCGTCGTCGACGGGAGCAAGCCATGAACAGTATCCCCGGGCTGACCGCCCTCGCCCTGCTCGCCCTCCCGCTCGTCGCCTGTGGCGCTCGGGACAGCCACTGGGACACGCCCGTCAGCGAGTCCTCCTACGCCGCCGCGCGCACCGTCGGTCTCACCGGCTCGGTCGGCGTCGTCGACGACCTCGAGCACCGCGTGCTGCTCCTGACGCCGCGCCTCGATCAGGAGCTGGACCGCGTGTTCGTGCCGATCGGGAAGAAGGTGCAGATGGCCCTGCCGTCGACCGACCTCTCGCGCATGTTCGTGCTGTCGGCCGGCGACGTCCCGCGCCGCACCGAGCGTGACCAGCGCGCCTCGCTCACCGTGATCGAGGGCAGCGGGGAGAAGCGCGGCACCTCGCGACGCTACGAGCTCGCGGCGCCCAAGAGCGGGGTCGCGCTCGATCCGCTCGGCAAGTGGGTGGCCCTCTACGCGAGCGGCACCGAGGCGTTCGTTGAGAACCCCAACGAGATCGTGCTCGTCGACCTCGAGAGCCCGCCCGGCGCCGACAACCCCGTCACCACCACGCTCCGCAGCTTCGGCGGCAAGCCCCAGAAGGTGACGTTCTCGCCCACGCTGAACCTGCCCGAGGGGCCCCGCCGCCTGCTCGTCGTGCAGACCGAGCTGGACGTCTCGATCGTCGACCTCGACCACGCGCGGACCAAGCCGCGGCCCGAGGTGACCGTGCGGCTCTCGGACAGCACCTCCACCAAGATCATCCAGCCCGTCCAGGTGGTCTTCGACGACGGCGACTCCACGCGCAGCGACGACGCGCGCATCGGCATCCGGCTCGCCAACGACGCCAACGTCGTGACCCTCGAGCTCGCCAAGCGCACCAGCTTGTCGGGGGAGAACGACTTCTCGCCCAAGATCAACCTCACCGACGTGGGCGGCTACGCGAGCGACATCGCGTTCGTCCGCACCGACGGCGGTCTGCGCCTCGCGGCCCTCGTGCCGACGCTGAAGAGCGCGGTGCTCGTGCAGACCGAGACGAGCCTGACGACCCGGGTGCCCTTGCCGGCGCCGTACTCGCGCATGTCGCTCATCACCGACGTGGTGAGCGCGGGCACCCCCACCGACGTGGCCCTGCTCTGGAGCGGGGTCGGCGCGGGCGGCGTCGCGTTCTGGCAGCTCGGCAAGACGAGCGGCACTCCATACCGCAGCGTGGAGGTGGTGAGCCTGCCGTCGACGGTGAGCAGCGTGCAGGACCTCCCGAAGCCGCGCAACGAGCTGAAGGTCCTCTCGATGGGGTCGAACTCGTTCTACGTGCTCGACCTCGCCTCTCGCACGGCGGCGCCGCTCCTCACGCAGAGCTCGGCCACCATCGTCTCGTCGCCGGACGGCGGTCGCATGTGGGCCTACTCGCAGGGAGGCACCAAGCTCTCGGCGGTGAGTCTCCCGCGGCTGCACCCGATCCAGCTGGTCATCGATCGCCCGATCGCCGCCGCCTACGAGGTGGCGCGGCCGGAGGGAGGTCGCGCGCTCGTGACCCTGCACACGCAGGGATCGTTCGGCGCGACCGTGTTCGACGCCGACGCGCCCGACGCGGGCTCGCGGTTGTTCTCGGGCCTCTTGCTGGAGAAGCCGTGATGAAGAAGGTGCATTCCATCCTGTTCGCCCTCCTCCTCGCGGTGCCCGCGACGGCCCACGCAGAGACCCAGGAAGACGAGGCGCAGGGGCCCGCGCCCTCGCCCGAGGACGACAAGCGCGTCGTCTCCTCCACGCTCGACGTGGGTGTCCGCACCACCTACGTGCGCGACGCCGGGTTCGACCCGTACTCGACGAACGACGCGCTCGTGCAGGGCACCGTCGGCGCCACGCGCACGCTCAAGGTCCGCTGGCCGTTCGCGCTCGCGATCGGCGGGCGCTGGGACTTCGGCGGCGCGACCGCCGCCGCGCGGGGCTCGGAGACCAACCTCAGCGTCCACCGGCTGCTCGTGCCCGTCGAAGGGCGCTTCCACCTCGGCGGCCGCGACGGCTACGTGTTCGTCCGTCTCGCGCCGGGCGCGCTCCACCTCTCGGGCACGGTGAAGGACGGCTCGCTCGGCACGCCGCTCGCGGCGAGCGGCTGGGCGCCGGCGCTCGACGCCAGCGTGGGCTATGCGTGGCTGGTCGGTCCGCGCAGCCACCCCGAGCGGCACCGCGTCCGCTTCTGGCTGTTCCCCGAGCTCGGCTACGCGTGGTCCGGCAGCAAGGCGATGCCGATGACGCCGTCGGTCGGCGCCGACGATCCGCGGCAGTACGGCACGCTGCAGATGCCCGACCTCGCGCTGCGCGGTCCGTTCTTCCGCATCGGCGCCGGGTTGTCGCTGTAGGCGAGGCACGGACGAGGCGTGGTACCGTCCTCCTGGATGGTCCACGCCTTCGTCTTCGGCGCGTTGATGGTCCATCGGCGGGCGCTGGAGCACGGCGAGGCCGCCGTGGTGCGGGACCACGCGGTGCGGTTCGTCGTGCGCGGGGCGCGTCACGAGCCTTCGTTCGCCTCGCTCGTCGAGGCCCCCGGCGAGGAGGCCTGGGGCGTCGTCGTGCCGTTCCAGTCCCTCGAGTGGATGATGGTCCGCATGCGCGAGGCCGTGTACCGCGCCCGGCCGGTTCTCGCGCGCACGAAGAGCGGGCGCGAGGTCCGCTGCCACGCGCTCTTCGTGTTCTCGATGATGCGGGTCGACGAGCGCCCGCCGAGCGCCCGCTATGCGCGGCTCTTGCTGCGCGGCGCGCTGCACCACGGGCTCCCGACCCACGTGGTGGATCGGTACCGCGTGTTCGCGCAGCTCACTTCCGCTTGATCGTCTCGATCTGGTCTTCGAGCTTGCGGATCGTGCGCTGGAGATCGCGCACTTCGGCCTTGGTGGCCATGTTGAGCTTCTTGGCGACCGACTCGCCGGCCTCCTCCGTGAAGGTGGAGATCTTCGCCGGGAGGCTCATGGCGCCCATCACCGCCTTCATGACCCGCTCGTCCTGCATCAACTTCATGACCTTCGGGTTGGACATGAGCTTCATGCCCTCTTGCATGAGCTTCTGCTTCAGATCCATGGCGGCACTCCTGGGATCGCGCGCTGTCGACGCGACGTGTGGTGGGAACGGACGCTTCTAGCTCACATGAGCCCTCGACACCATGCGTCGTCGGAAGTAGCCTGCTGGCCCGACGTGGTCGTGCCGTCGGGGGGCGGTCGGACAGTGTCGGGTGACCCGACGAACCGTCCGGCCGTTTCGAGCGCAAGGCCCGTCGAGCACCTCTGGAGGAACGACGATGAGCCGACCGACCAAATACGTGTTCGTGACCGGCGGGGTCGTCTCGTCCATCGGCAAGGGACTCGCCGCGGCGAGCGTCGGCGCTTTGCTCGAGGCCCGCGGCCTCCGCGTCACCAACGTCAAGCTCGACCCGTACATCAACGTCGACCCGGGAACGATGTCGCCGTACCAGCACGGCGAGGTGTTCGTCACCGACGACGGCGCCGAGGGCGACCTCGATCTCGGGCACTACGAGCGCTTCACCACCACGCGCATGACGCGGGCGAACAACTTCACGTCGGGCAAGGTCTACGAGTCGGTCATCAAGAAGGAGCGCTCGGGCCAGTACCTCGGCGGCACCGTGCAGGTCATCCCGCACATCACCGACGAGATCAAAGCGCGGGTACGCGAGGCCACCGGCGAGGGCGGCGGCAACCCGATCGACGTCGCGATCGTCGAGGTCGGCGGCACGGTCGGCGACATCGAGTCGCTGCCGTTCCTCGAGGCCCTCCGCCAGATGAAGCTCGAGCTCGGCCCGCAGAACGCGGTGTCGATGCACGTCACGCTGGTGCCCCACATCGCGGCCGCGGGCGAGCTCAAGACCAAGCCCACGCAGCACTCGGTCAAGGAGATGCGCGAGATCGGCATCCAGCCCGACATCCTCATCTGCCGCACCGACCGCCCGCTCTCGCGCTCGATCAAGGAGAAGATCAGCCTGTTCTCCAACGTCCCGGTGGAGAGCGTGATCGCCGCCATCGACGTCGGGTGCATCTACGAGCTCCCCCTCGCGCTCAACGCCGAGGGCCTCGACGACCAGATCTGCGAGCGCCTCAACATCTGGTCGCGTCGGCCGGATCTCGCGGTGTGGCACCGGGTGGTCGAGCGCTTCAAGAACCCGCAGCGCGGCTCCACGGTCATCGGCATCGTCGGCAAGTACGTGCACCTCCGCGACAGCTACAAGTCGCTGCACGAGTCGCTCGTGCACGCGGCCATCTCCCAGGACTGCAAGCTCGAGCTCCGCTACATCGACAGCGAGCAGATCGAGAAGCAGGGCGCCGAGGCGATCCTCTCTGGCATCGACGCCATCCTCGTCCCGGGTGGGTTCGGCGACCGCGGCACCGAGGGCAAGATCACCGCGATCCAGTGGGCGCGCGAGAAGGGCGTGCCGTTCTTCGGCATCTGCCTCGGCATGCAGATGGCCGTCGTCGAGTACGCGCGCAACGTCGCCGGCCTCGAGAACGCCAACTCTTCCGAGTTCGACAAGGACACCCCTTACGCGGTGGTCGACCTCATGGAGCACCAGCGCGGCGTCCGCGACAAGGGCGGCACCATGCGCCTCGGCGCGTACCCCTGCACCCTCGCCCCCAACACGATCGCCGCCAAGCTCTACGGCGCGAGCGACATCAGCGAGCGCCACCGGCACCGCTACGAGGTGAACAACGAGCACCGCGAGCTGCTCGCGCAGAAGGGCCTCGTCATCAGCGGCACCTCGCCCGACAAGCGCCTCGTCGAGATGATCGAGCTCGAGAAGCACCCGTTCTTCGTCGGGTGTCAGTTCCACCCCGAGTTCAAGAGCCGGCCGTTCGCGCCGCACCCGATCTTCGCCGGCTTCGTGGGCGCAGCGCTCGACCGCGCGCACGCCCGCCAGAAGGCCACGGTCGGCGGTGGCAAGCCCGCGTCCTCCGAGGACGCCGGGCCCCAGGGAGCTGCCCAAGGCGCCGCGGGGAAGTCGCTCAACTGAGGCTGTCGTGCACGTCTTCGGGCTGACCGGCGGGATCGCGTCGGGCAAGAGCACCGTCGCGAAGCTCTTCGTCGAGGCCGGTGTCCCGGTGGTGGACGCCGACGAGGTCGCGCGCGCGGTCGTGCTGCCGGGCAGCGACGGTCTCGCCGCCGTCGTCGCGGCCTTCGGCGAGGGCGTGCTGCTCCCCGACGGCACGCTCGACCGCAAGGGCCTCGGCGCGCGCGTGTTCGCCGACGCGGGCGCGCGTGCGACGCTCAACGGCATCTTGCACCCGCGGATCGCCGCGGAGTCTGGTCGCCGCATCGCGGAGCTCGACGCCCAGGGCTTCTCGCTCGCCTGCTACGACGCGGCGCTGATCGTCGAGCGGGGGATGGCCGAGGCCTTCCGCCCGCTCGTGGTCGTGGCCACGTCGCCCGACGTGCAGCGCGCCCGCCTCGTCGCGCGCGACGGCCTCACCGCTGCCGAGGCCGACGAGCGCCTCGCCGCCCAGGCGCCCGTCGCCGTGAAGCTCGCCGCCGCGGATCACGTGATCGAGAACGATGGCACGCTCGAGCAGCTGCGCGCGCGCGCGCTCGCGGTGCTGGCCGCGGTGCGCGCCCGCGTGTGAACCTCTACACCCCGCAGCGCTTGCGGGCTTCGGCGTAGGCGTCGGACACGGCGAACGCGACGAGGTCGCGGGCGGCGGGGTTCTCCTTGAGCCACGCGCGGAGCGCCGGCTCGTCGCCGAGGGGGAGGTCCTTGTGGCCGAGGGTCCAGGCGACGCCGCGGAGGGCAGCGCCGAGGTCTCCGACCGCGAGCAGCGCGACGCGATCGCCCCAGGTGGCCGCGGCGCTGGCGAGCGCCTCCACCGAGGGCACGCCGTGCTCCACGACCGTGGCCGCCATCGCCTTCATCTCCGGCTCCTCTTTGCGCGGGATGAAGCGCTGCAGGCGCTTGGTGATCTCGTCGAGCCGCTCCGCCTCGATGGCGGGCGGCGGGTGGGCGAGGTGCAGGTGGTGCAGGAGCGCGTCCACGTAGATCCGCAGATCGGCGGCCGGCACGCGGATCAGCGCGGCGCAGTGCGCGCCGCACAGCTTCATCGTGCGGGCGAGCGCGAACCGTCGCGCCGTCTCGTCTTCGCTGGCGCAGAGGCCGTCGCCGATGATGATCTGGAACGGCTTGCTGCCGACCGGCAGGCAGAGGAACGGCATCGCGCGCGAGATGACGATGTCGGGGTCCGGCAGGCCGAACCCACGAGCGACGGCGTCGATCTTCGCCTTGAGCACGGGGTTCGAGGTCCCGAGCTTGGCGGCCTTCAAGGCGCGTAGGTCGACCGGCACCGACTTCTCGAGGGCCTCGCCCGCCTTGCCGAGGAGCGCGCGCAGGTCGCCACTGAGCTCTGGCGGGCAGACGTACGGATCGATCTCCGCCATCGCCGCGGCGTCCTCGGCCCCGACGAGCGGGCTCGGCTCCCCGAGCAGGCCGGCGAGCGCCGCGCGGACGACCCTGGCAACGTCCTCGTGACCACGCAGCTCGAGGATGCGCGCGAGCTGCTGGAACAGGTGCCGGTCGCCAGGATCCTCGCCGATGCGGCGTCGGAGATCGGCGATGGCCGCGTCCATGGCGGGCGCGACGGCCTCCGGGCGGCCGTGCTTGCCATGCAGCTCCGCGAGCGCGGTGAGCGCGTCGAGGTCCGCCGGGTCGCTGGCGCGCGCCTGCTCGAGGGCCTTGAGGGCGCGCTCGGGCTCGTTGGCGACCTCGTCGAGCAGCTTCGAGAGCTGGATCAGCCGTTGCCGCCGCAGCGCCGGATCGGTCGCGAGGCGGACCCGCTCCTGGTGCGTCTCGACGGCCTGATCGCCGTCGCCGAGCTCGACGTACACGTCGACCAGGCGCCCGAGGATCTCGTCGTCGTCCGGGGTCTCGTCGAGGATCTTGCGGTAGACCGACTCCGCGCCGCGGGCGTTGGGCAGCGGGCCCGCGTACACCGCGCCGAGCCTCCGCCACACGCCGACGCGGAGCGAGGGCTCCTCGTAGACATCGGCGAGCTGGCTCAGATACCGCTCGAGCTCGCCCCACTCCTCGGCCTCTTCGGCGAGCTTCACGCCGGCCTGGAGGGCGTCGAGCTGACCGGGCATCGCGTCGAGCGCGGCGGCGATGGCCGCGCGCGCCGCGTCGCGATCACCGAGCTCCACCAGCACCGCGGCGTAGTCGACCTGCAGCTGCGCGCGGGCCTCGAGGTCCTCGATCTGGCTCAGCCGTCGCGCGTACAGATCCGCGATGACCTCGTTCTCGTGGCCGTCGCGGGCGATGCCCACGAGGCGATCGAACACGTCGCCGTAGCCGAGATCGATCTCGGCGGCGCGCTCGAGCGCCGCGCGACCGCGGACCGGGTCGTTGGCGCGGTCGAGCCAGAGCACCGCGGCGGCGTGCCAGTCCTCGAGCCGGTGCTCGGCGACGGCGGCGGCCTGGGCCATCGTCTCGATGGGCTCGGCGGCGCCGCGGTCGTCGTCGAGGTGCCGGCGCAGCTCGGCCAGCGAAGCGAGCGCGGTCGGGTGCTGCGGGTCCGCCTCGAGCGCGCGCTCGAGGTAGCCGCGGGCGCGCTCGGCGAGGCCCGCGCGGAACGCTGCCTCGGCGCCGCGGGTGGACAGCGTGGCGATCTCGACCGGCCGCTGCGCGTGCTCGAGCAGGAGGTCGGTGGCGCGCAGGGTGCCGCGGTCGTCGCGACGGTGGCGCGAGATGGCGTCGAGCCAGCGCATGCCCATCAGCGAGGGCTTCTCGCGCTCGGCGACCGCGTGGATCAAGTCGGCGATCGACTCCCACTCGGCGCCCGGTCGTCGCAGCCGCAGCCGCGCAGCGACCTCGGCGTGTGCGTCGCGCTGATCGATGGGGAGCACGCGGGCGAGCTCGCTCGCGATCGGCTCGTAGTCGTCCTCGCGGCCCTCGCGGATGAGCATGTGCTCGAGCTGGCGCAGGCTCGGCAGGTGGCCGGGCGTGGTCTCGAGGATCGCGCGGTGCCACATCATCGCGCTCGCCGCGTCGCCGCGAGCGAACAGGTCGAGGTCGGCCAGCGCCTCGTAGAGCTCCCGCTGCGAGCTGGGCTCGGTCGCGGTCTTGGTGGCCTCGAGCAGCTCCTCGGCGAGCCGCGCCGCGCCGTCGCCGCGCGCCTGGACGCGGTGGCGCAGGGTGGTCGCCTCGGCGCCGCTCCCCGCCTGTTCGGCCTGCTGCGCGTACCGCTCGGCGCCCTCGAGGTCGCCATGGCGCTCGGCCTCACGGGCCGCATCGAGCAGGGCCTCCGCCTTGGACGCGCCCTCGAGGGTCGCGGCCATCTCGGCGCGGAACTCGGCGCGGCCCTGCGCGCCCTCGCCCGCGATGCGCTCGTACAGCGCGCGTACGGTGAGGTCCTTCGGGAGGAGCTGCGCCGCTTCACCCGCGCGGTCGATGCACGTGGAGAGGTCGCTGCCCATCAGCAGCAGCACCTCGCGCACCAGGTTGTTGGCGCGCGCGACCGGGTCGCCGGTGGCGTGACCACGGGCGCGCACGGCCTCGACCACACCCTCGAGATCGCCCTCGCGTCGCGCGCGGAGCTCGGCGAGGAATGGCGCGACGCCGTCGTCGGGCATGCGGGTCTGCGCGATCTCGGCGGCTCGCTTCGCGAGGTCGAGATCGTTGACGCGCAGCGCGGCGATGGCCACGCGCAGGGCGAGCATCGCGCCACGGGCCTCGTCGGTGGAGCCCTCGGCGGCGAGCAACGCCGCGGAGGCGGCGTCTTCGGCCTGGCCCGCCAGCAAGGTCTCGACCGCAGGCACGAGGGTGGGGTCGACCGCGAGCGCCGCGCGCGCGGCCTCGAGCGCACCCGCGAGATCGTTCTCGGCGAGGCCGACCAGCACCTTGGCGAGGGCGTCGTCGATGGGATCGGGCTCGGCCAGGAGCGGCGCGAGGGCCTCGAGCACCTGACGCGGGCTGCCGCTCCCGAGCGCGTCGGAGAGCGTGAAGCCGAGCCGCGCACCCCCGGAGGCGCGCGCGCGCAGCTCACCGTCGATCGAGCCACCGGTGACCAGGCGCAGCGCGATCCTGGCCGCGCCGTCGAGATCGTCGGCCGAGGCGAACGACGGCGCGGGATCCTCGAGCGCCGTGAGCGCGAGGGCCCGGCCGAGCGAGGCGATCCCGGCCTCGGAGCCGACCGGACCGAGCGCAGCTTGCCCGAGCCGCGTGGTCGAGTCCTTGACGAGCGCGTCGACCGCGAGCGCGGTGGTGATCGTGTGGGCGCTCGGGTGGTCCTGCGCGAGGGTCCGCGCCGCATCGAGCGCACGCGCCGTGTCGCCGGTGTCGAGCGCGATGGCGAGGCGGGCCTCGTGGGTCGCGCGCCCCGCCGCGAGCTCGGTGGTGGTCTCGAGGGCATGCGCGCGCCGCTGAGGGTGACTCACCTCGAAGGCGAGCTTCAGCCAGCGGGCGGCCGCGCCGAAATCGGGGGCGCGACCGACGTCGTCGAGCGCGATCCCGAGCTTCTGGTCCGCCTTGGCCTCGCCCGCCGCGATCGCGGCGAACGAGTCGCCGAGGCTGGACAGCTGGAGGTCTTCGACGGGCGCGCCGTGCTTGGCGCGGCGGGTGATCGCCTCGGCCAGGGGCTCGGCGCCCTGACCCTGTGGCCACTTCATCAGCGGCGGGGCCTTCTTGTCGCGCAGCGCGGTCGCGGCGCGGGCGAGCAGCGGTCGCGGGTCGGCGGGGTTCGCGCGCTGGGCGGTCTCGTAGAGCTTCCCGGCCTCCTCGGCCGCGTTGCGCGAGATGCGCGCGGCCTCGGCCGCGAGCATGGCCGAGTGGGCCTTCTGCGCCGGGGAGCCGTTCGACTTCACCTCGCCCTCGAGGAACGGGACGACGTCGTCCCACCGGCCCTCGGTGACGAGGAGCTGCCGCAGCTGACGCACGGCGAGCGGCTCGCCGGGCGCGACGTTCCACGCCTCCTCGGCAAGCTCCATCGCGAGCGCTCGGTCCCCCGCGATGGCGGCGATCTCCGAGGCAACCACGAGACCGCGGGCCTTCGGGTGCTTGGCCTCCTCGGCGCGCGCCTCGTTGGCCATGCGCTGGGCGCGGTCCTTCCACGCCTCGACCCGCGCCCCGAGCCACTCGACCGCAGGCTTCTCGTCGGGCGGCGGGATCGCGCTCGGACGCGGCGCGGTCACCGCGGGCAACGAGTCTCCCGTGAGCTCGTCGGCGCGCTCGTCTCCCGAGATCAGACCGGCCGGCAGCTCGTCGGAGCCGAGCAGGTCGATGAGGGCGTTCTCGTCGGCCTCGGCCGCCTCGAGCTGTCCGTCGTCGTCATCCTCGGCGGCGAACGGGTCCTTCGAGGCGAACGGGTCGCGGCTCTCCTGCACTGGCTCTGCGGGTGGCGCTTCGATGGGCGGTGGCGCCCCGCGGAGCAGGCGCGCGTCGAGGATCGCGGTGTCGTCCTCCGTCGAGTGCCGTCGCTGTGCCGGAGCGTGGAGCTTCGGGCCCGGCGCGTCGCGGTTCGAGCTCGGCTCCCTGTCGGCACCGGACGCCAACGGGTCGCCACCGGCCGCGAACGGGTCGTCCTCCGGGCCGTCGATGAGCGGGCTGAGCGACGCCGAGGCCGCTGGCTCGCTGTGCAGCTCCTTGAAGGGGTCGAACATCTCCCCCTCCTTGGCGGAATCCTGCGAGGCCTTGCGAACCTCGGGCGGCTTGACCTCGAGCGCCTTGATGCCGGCGGTGCGGAGGCGATGCACGACGTCCGGCGCCGAGGTGACCACGGACGGGTCCTCGGCCTCGGGCTCGTCGTGCTGGTCGGTCTGCTCGTCCTCGAGCCCCAGCAGATCGATGTCGACCGGGGGCGTGCCGGCGATGGGCGTGAGGATCGGGGCCTCGGGCTCGTGGGCCGGCCTGCGGGGTGGCGGCGGTGGCCGCTTGATCCCGGCCGCCTCGAGCGAAGCGAGCAGGTCCTGCGAGACCGTCGCGACGACGGTGCGGTTCGACTCGTCCTCGTCCTCGTCCCGATCGACGACGCTGACGGTGCCGCCCTTGGTGTTGGCCTCGTGGGCGGCGGCGTCCTCGTCGTCGATGAGCGAAGGCAGCGAGCGCTCGGGGCGCTTGGGCGGTGGGGCGATGGGGGGCTTGGCCTGCGAGCGGCCCGCGCCGACCGGCGGCGGGCGATACAGCGGACGCCGAGCCGGCGCCGCAGAGGCCTTGTCGGCCGGCTTCTCGCTCGACACCACGGGAGGGGGCGCGCTCGAGAACGAATCGGGCACGGTGGCACCGCCGGGCGCGCTCGCCGACTTGTCCCACTCGTCGAGCTCCTTGTCCCAATCGAGCCCCGCGAAGGGGTCGCTGCCGCCGCTCTTCTTCTGGTCGCTCACGCTCGTCTCCTACGAAGACCCCACGTCATCATCGCATCAACCGATCGAGAGCCCGAGCTGCTTGCGCAGCGCGAGGTAGTCATCCGTCCACACGAAGCGAAGCATCGCCTGTGCCCGCGTATCCGCCGCGATCTTCTCGGGCCGTGCGCCCTCCCCGACGATCCCCGACAGCGAGGCGGCGGGGCTGCCCGCGGCCAGCACGGCGGCGCGGTCGAGCGTCTTGAGGGCGTAGCTGCGGAAGGTCCGCAGATCGCCGCCGCCACCCAGCTTGCGCGAGACCGCCTGGGCGAGCTCGGGCAAGAGCTTCTTGGTCTTGCGGGCGATGGCCTTCTGCAAGAGCCGCTGGGTCTCGGCCAGGACCGCGTACGGCGGGGTCTGCAGGCTCACCTCGCCGATGGCGCACGAGGCGACGATGATCGCCGCCACGGTGACGTCGTCGCGGAGCAGGGTGATCGTCGTGCCGCGGGTGATGGCGAACAGCTCGCGCAGCACGCGCGCCCGATCGGAGAGCGAGAGCGGCGACTTCACGCCGCTGCCGATCACGATGGCGGGCATCTCGGCCGGCACGCCCTGGACCAGCTGCGGATCTTTCGGCGTGACGTAGACCTCGAGCTCCGCGATGCCGACCGCGCCCGCCCAGGCCGCGATCTCGTTGCGCAGCGGGTTCTGCGCGCGCGGGTCGAGCCGCTCGCGGCGGCCGACGTCGAGGGCGTCGAGGGTCGGACCGAGCGCCTCGGCGATGGTCGGGCCCATCACCCGGAACAGGTCGAGGATGGGGCCGGTCTCCTCGGGCGCGACGAGCCGGGTGCGCATGGCGTCGTCGAACGCCATGGAGGGCGCCGACGGCAGGCGACCCGAGAGCGCAGCGTCGGTCGCCGCCTCGGCCGGGGTGGCGGCCCCCATCGCGCTCACCACCGAGAGAGCGAGCTGCTGCAGGTCGCCGTTGCCGGTGAGCGCCGCGATCCGCGCGACGATGCGCGCGTAGCGGACGTCGGCCGGGTTCTGCTGGAGGATGGCGCGCGCGGCCGCGAACGAGGCCTGGAGCGTCGCCTGGACCTGGCTGACGGCGGGTGCTGCGTCGAGGAGCTGCTCGATCGCGTCGGGATCCTCGGGCACCTCGCGCAACCAGGCGACGAGCACCGGGACGCCCGCCTGCGGATCGTCGAGGCGGTCGCGGTAGATCGCGGCGCAGAGCCGGGCGGCCTCGACGCGCCCTTCGGCCTCGACCCGCTCGGTGACGAGCTTGGTCAGGTAGGTGGTCGCGGCCACCCACGACTCGGCCCGCGCGGCGGCGCGCGCGATGCGCTCGTGGATCGCGACGTCGGAGATGCCGGCCTTGTCGAGGGCGACGAGGACGTCGAGGGCCTTGGCCGGGGCGTCGAGGCGCTGCTCGTAGAGATCGGCGGCGCCGAGGCCGGCGCCCACCTTCTGCTGCACGGGGACGGGCTGGCGCGAGAGGCGATCGAGCGCGGACGCGGCTTCGCCATACGCCTGCCGACCGACGTGGATCTCGGCGCTCAGCGCGAGGGCACCGACGTGGTCGGGCTCGAGCATCGTGACGTTGTCGAGGGCGGCGAGGGCGTTCTCGCGGTCGCCCTTGGCGCGGAGCACGCGCGCGCGCTCCCAGAACAGCTTCGCCATCTCGGGCGGGTCGTCGGTCGACTCGAGGCGCATGCTCACGACCTCGAGGAGACGGTCGTCCTCCTTGCGCGAGCGGACGGCGCGGAACACACGGTCGAACGCGGCGCGACGCGAGCGGTCCCGGGTGAACGCCTCGCTGAGGGCGAGCTCGCCGCGCTCGGGGTTGCCGAGGCGATCCCACCAGGCGTGGCCGACGCGCTCCCACAGATCGACGGCCTCGGCCAGGTTGCCGCGCTTCTCGGCGAGCGTGGCGAGCCGCTCGACGAGCTCGGCCCACGCCGGCGAGACGTTGCCACCCGCGGCCAGGAGCTCGGTCTCGAGCGCGCCCTCGATCGTGGAGCGTGGCTCCTCGCCGGCCAGGGCGAACAGCTCGAGCGCGCGAGCGAACAAGGCCCGCGCGCTCTCGTGGTCCTCGCGTGCGAGGGCCGACCAGGCGGCCATCTCGTGCAGGGTCGCCGAAGCTCCCTCGATCACGGGGGTGAGCCCCCGGAGTGCGTGCTCGCGACGCACTGGGTCCGCGCCCGGCGGCGCGAGCTCGGCCTCGGCGAGCGCCGCCGCGGTGACGAGATCCGGATCGGCGCTCGACAGCGTGCGCAGCGTGAAGCGCGGCAGGCCGGCCACGTGCGCGGTCATCGCGGCGCCGAGGCGCAGGTAGTCGGCGGCGGCCGCGCGCGGCTCGGAGACGGCGCCCTCGAGCGGCGTGGCCGCGGCGTCGAGGGCCTTCGCGAGCGCGAGGCGCGCGCGAATCTCGGCCTCGGTGTCCGTGGCGGCGTCCGCGCCGAGCAGGGCCTCGAGGGCCGCGGGGACCCCTCCGCCCACGGCGAGCCACTTCTCGGCCGTCGCGATGATCGCGACCGGATCGTCCTGCTCCATCGCCGAGCGGAGCTCGGAGCGCGCGACCCAGCGACCAGCGTCCTTCGAGCGCGTGGCGAGCGCGGCCAACCCTGCCTGTTTCGTGTCGGGTGAGGCGCGGTCGTCCGGCCAGTACGCGCGGAGGAGGATCCCGGCCTGCACCAGCGCCGGATCAGCGCCCTCGACGCCCGGCTCCGAGAGCTCGACGAGCAGCTGGTCGATCGAAGGGCCGTCGGTGTCGGCCTCGGGGTGCGCGAGGCGGACGGTCACGCGCTCGAGCGCCGACCATCCCCCGCTCACGAACACCTCGCGGCCCATCGTCTCGAGGGCCGCGCGGTGCGCCTCCTCGTCGTTGCGCGCGACAAAGCGCTGCCAGACCGCGCGCGTGGCGGCGAGCGCCTTGTCGGCCTCGGTCTCGAGGCCCTGGATCGCCTCGAGCGCCTCCTCGACCTTGCCGGCGCGGGCGTGCAGGAGGCCGGCGGCGATGCGGAGCGCGTCGCGCGCGGGGGGCTCGGTCGCGCTCGCCGCGAGGTCGGCCAGCACCTGGGCCGCGTCGCTCGGGCGGTCCAGCGCCGCGAGCGCGCGGGTCAGGCTCGCGACGGTGTCGCCCGCGGCGACCTCGCCGAGGGTCTGCACGGCCGCCTCGCGCGCAGGCTCGTCCTCCTTGCGCGCCGCGCGCATGGCGCGGGCCACGGCGAAGGCGACCGCCGGGTCTTCTTCGGTGCTCGCGGCCAGCGTGCGCAGCAGGGCATCGCCGGCGTCGTCACCGCCGAGCGAAAGGCGCACGGTCTCGACCAGGCGCCGGCGAGGAGCGTCCTCGGCGATGGCGTCGAACACCGCGCGGGCGGCAGCGCGATCGCCGCGCGCGAGGGCGGCGCGGGCGCGGTCGAAATCGGCGTCGCTGATCTCGACGGGGTTGGTGGCGCGGGCGCGGACCTTCTCGGTGGCCTGGGTGAATCCGTCGTCCTCGCCTCCGCCAGAGGCCAGCGCGCCGGCGAGGGCGCGTTCGAGGCGGGCGAGGTGCAGCGGGTCGGCGCTGGTGGCGAGCTCGAGGGTGGCGCGCGCGGCGGGCAGATCTCCCGCGAAGAGGACGAGCGCGGCCGCGGCGACGAACAGTCCCCGCGTCCGGCCCTCCGGCGTGGGCCGCGAGAGGGCGTCCTGCGTGAGCAGATCGGCGAGGCGCTTCGGGTCGGAGCCGTCGAGCAGGAGATCGGTGAGGAGGGTCTTCGGCAGGACGGCCGTGGGCGCGTTCTGGTTCTCCTCGCCGCTGGCGACGCCCGAGGTCTCGAGCATCTTCGCGCAGGCCTCGATCACCCCGTCGCGATCGCCGCGGCTCAACGCGGCCTCGGCCACGGTGAACCAGAGCTGCGGCGCGAGCTCCGGGCGGGTGCTGCGCTCGATCAGCTCGCGGGCACCGACGCCGGCGCGCTCGATGTCGCCGAGGCGCACCGCGGCCGCGATGCGGGCCAGCTGCGGCATGGTCGCCGAGGGGTCGACCTGGATCGCGCGGTCGAGCGCGGAGAGCTCGTCCTCGATGCGACCGACGCTGCGGTACGCCGACGCCGCGCGCACGAAGGCGTCGGAGGCGACGCCGCCGCGACGCAGCGCGCGCGGGACGCCACGGCCCCGCGCCGACGGCGGATCCGCGAGTGACTCGAGGACGATGTCGCCGCGCTGGGCGAGGGTCCACGCCTCGCGATCGCTCCGCTCGGACTTGCGGGCCAGGCGCTCGCCGACCTCGCAGGCGTGGAACGCCGCCTCGTCGGGGGAGGTGATGACCTCGGTGAGCACGTCGAGCGCGTCGTCGACGTCGCCGTCGGCGGCGCGGAGCTCGGCGAGATCCACGCGCAAGAGCGCGGCCCAGCGCGGATCGCCCGAGAGCTCGACGCGGCGCGCGAGCGCGGACTTGCGCGCGTCGGCGTCGCCGCGGAGCGCGGCCTCGATCTCCATCATCAGCCAGGCGGTCGCGTCGGCCGGGTCGGCGTCGAGCGCTTGCTCGAGGTGCTGGCGCGCTTCTTCGCGGTCCCCACGGACGTCGGCCGCGTCGGCCGCGCGCGCGCGGAACGCCCGCGCCCGCTCCTCGGTCGTGTCGGCCGAGCGCGACAGGCTGTCGAGGACGCGACCCAGGTTCTTGAGCGAGCGTCGACGCTCGAGGATCCGCACCAGCGCCTCGAGCGGCTCGCGGAAGCCGGCGTCGAGGTTGTAGGCCGCGAGGTACTCTCTCGCGGCACCGAGCTCGTCGCCCGCGACCCGCTCCTCGAGCTCCGCGGCCTCGTGGAGCAGCACGGCCTTGCGGGCCGGGTCCTCGGTCGCGTCGGCCTCGGTGCGCAGGCGCTGGATCATGTCCGGACCCGCGGCCGCGGGGATGGACGCGCCGCCTTCGAGCGGAGGCGGATCGGCCAGGCCTGGCGCGTGCGCGTGCACGTCCGCTTCCGCTGAGGAAGCAGTGCTCGTCGCGTCTTCGAGTGCGTCGGTGAGGTCTTCCGTACCCGGGGGGAGATCGGGTGCGGACACGTCTTCGGATTCGGCCATCCAGGGAAAGCCTCGAGGCTCGGGAAACCACAGCGGGAGTGGCGATCTGCGCCACGGGGACCGAGGTTACGCGCGTCCCGGGCGCGATTCCATTGGTACGTGCTAGGCTGCTCTCAGGCGCGGACCGGTGGTGAACCGGCTGCGACCTGGAGGCACCATGTACGCACCCGACCCGCTGGCCGATGTGACCAGGCTCGACGTCCGCAAGGTCACTGTCCCCGAAATCCGCGCGCGAAAGGGGGGTCGGCCGCTGGCGATGGTCACCGCCTACGACTACACGATGGCCCGCCTCGTCGACGAGGGCGGGGCCGATCTCGTGCTGGTCGGGGATTCCCTGGGCATGGTGGTCCAGGGCCTGCCCAACACCCTGACCGTCACCGTGGACGAGATCTGCTACCACGGCCGCGCGGTCGCCCGGGGCCTGCGCCGCGCGCACCTCGTGGGCGACATGCCGTTCATGAGCTTCCAGGTCTCCGCGGAAGACGCCCTGCGCAACGCGGGCAAGATGCTCAAGGAGGGCGGCTTCGAGTCGGTGAAGCTCGAGGGCGGCGCCGAGGTCGAGAACCACGTCGCGCGCATCGTCGCGGCGGGCATCCCGGTGATGGGCCACATCGGCCTCACGCCGCAGAGCGTCCACGCGATGGGCGGCTTCAAGGTGCAGGGCAAGCGCGAAGACGACGCCGAGCGCCTCGTCCGCGATGCGCAGTGTCTCGAGGAAGCCGGCTGCTTCGCCCTGGTGATCGAGGCCGTCCCGGCCGACCTCGCTGCCCGGATCACGGACGCGGTCTCCATCCCCACCATCGGCATCGGCGCCGGCGTCGAGTGCGATGGCCAGGTCCTCGTCTGCTACGACTTCCTCGGCATGTTCCGCGGCCTGCGGCCCAAGTTCGTCAAGCGCTACGCCGAGCTCGGCGACGCCATCGTCGAGACCACGCGGCGCTACGTCGAAGAGGTCGGCGAGCGCACGTTCCCCGCCCCGGAGCACGCCTTCGGGCGCGGCCCCGCGGCCGTGAAGAAGACGGCGTGAACCCGCGGGTCGCCGGCGGAGCCATGGGCCTTGCCCTCGGCCTCGCCGGGCCGACCCCGCTGCGCTCCATGGCAGTCGTCCTCGGCTGCAGCAGCACCGTCGTCTGCCCCGCCATCGCGGTCGCGGCGCTGCGCCTGCAGCTCCGCGGACTGCCGACCGCCGAGTGCACCACCACCCGCATCGACGTCCGTGACGACAGCGGCTGGAGCGAGACGGTCCACCCCCGGCTCGTCGCCGCCGGGTGCGAGGCCACGGCCGCCGTCGAGCGGGCAGGCACGTTCGCCATCGTGGTCCGCGCAGCGGGCCGCCCCGAACGCTCGTTCACCTCCGTCGTCGTGCAGACCGACCCCGACTGCGGCACACCGATCCCGGTGACGCTCCCGGTGGACTACTGATGTCCCGCTGGTGGTGGGCGCTGCTCGTCGGCTGCGGCACTGCGCCCGTCGCGGCGCCGCCCAAGCCGATCGGTCTGCCGGGTCACCAGCCGCACGCGAGCGCGAACCCCCTCGTCCCGACCGACCTCGGCACCGGGTGCTTCGCGTGGTCGTCGAAGGAGCCCGCGGTCGCCTGCGTGGTCGGCACCGAGTCGGATCAATCGGGCGGCGTGTGGTCGGTCGTCTTCGTCAGCGACAAGGGCGGCCGCCACCGCGTCGCGATTTGGGGTGGCATGGCCCCGCGGCCCACGCGCGTCCTCCCCGCGGCCGATCGACGGCTCGTCGACGAGCGCCTCGATGGCGGCGAGTTCCGCGCGATCCCCGGCTCGTTCACCGCCGTCCCGGCCGGGCCCGCGGCCACCAAGGTCGGCGGGCTCGCCCTCCGCCTCGTGCGCGAGGAGCAGCAGCACGTGAAGTGGCCCAACGGCGAGTGGGACGTCGTCGTCGACCGGCTCGAGGCCCGCTGTCCGGATCGCAAGAGCTGGCTCGTGCTCCGCGAGGCCAAGCTCGAGGGCCCGCTCGAGTCGACGGCCAAGGCGTGGGTGCTCGACGACAAGCGCATCCTCGTCGTGCACGAGGCCCGCTGGTCGATGGTCGGCGACAAGGGCGCGAGCGCGGTCGCCGTGCTGGTGGATCTGGCCGAGTGTCGCGCCTGGACTTCTGAGTTGTAGGTGGGGGGCCTTCGCCCCCCACGTGTTGCCATGCCGCGCCGCGGGCTCGCCGCCCTGCGCTTCGCTCCGGACCGCGAACCCGCGTCGCTGACATGGCAACCCCCCCGCTCGCTTCGCTCGCAGAGAGCGCGGGTGCGTCGGGGCAATCATGAGCACGCTGCGGAGCGCCCCGCCGCGTGACCCCCCGGGTCCTTCCCGGGGGTACTTGGGTCGGCGACGTGGTGGACCGATCAGGTTGCGGGGTCAGGTGCCGCTGACGCGGCGGCTCAGGTGGGCGACGGCTTCGCCGAGGCCGTCGAGGGTGAGCTCGAACATGTGGAAGATCTGGGCGATGGCCTCGGCGGTGCCGGTCCAGTAGCGGGCGGGCTCCGGGTTGAGCCACGCGCTGCGGTCGAAGTGGCCGCGGAGCTCGTGCATCCAGGCGATGGCGGTGGTGTTGGTGCCGCGCCCGTAGTCGTTGTTGCCGAGATCCCAGCTGCCGCCGATCAGCTCGGCGGGGTGCATGAGCGCGTCGCCGAGGACGACGAGCTTCCACGTGCGGTCGCAGTCGCGGAGCAGGTCGACCACGCGCACGCCCTCCTTCATCGTCGCGTCCTTGTAGACGCGCCCGTAGATGGCGTTGTGGAAGTAGTAGGTCTCGAGGCGCTTGAAGTTGGTGGCGCGCTTGGCCGCGGAGAACAGCAGCGAGACCGTGTGCGCGTGCGGGTCCATCGAGCCGCCCACGTCCATGAGGAGCAGCACCTTCACGTTCGGCCGGCGCGGCGGGCGCATCACGATCTCGAGCTCGCCGCCCTGGCGCGCGGTCGCGTCGATGGTCTCGTCGATGTCGAGCTCGGGCTCGCCCACGTGGGCGAACGAGCGCAGCTTGCGCAGGGCCACCTCGAGCGAGCGCACGTCGAGGACGAGGTCGCTGCGGTACTCCTTGAACAGGCGCGACTCGGCCACCGCGATGGCGCTCTTGCCGCCGCCGCCGCCGATGCGGATGCCCGCCGGGTTCTGCCCGCCGGTGCCGAACGGCGAGGTGCCGCCGGAGCCGATCCAGCGGCTGCCGCCCTCGTGGCGCCCCTTCTGCTCGCGCAGGCGCTCCTCGAGCATGCGGCGGATCTCGTCGAGCGGCAGCGCCTCGAGCTTCTTGCGCTCCTCGTCGGAGAGGTGGAGCAGCTTGGCGGGGTCGGCGAGCCACTCGGCGAGCGCCTTGGTCACGTCGACCGCCGCGCTCTCGATGCCCTTGAAGCGCTTGGCGAACGCGCGATCGAAGGCGTCGAGGTCGCCCTCGCGGTGCACGCAGAGGGCCCGCGCCACGTCGTAGAAGCCGTCGAGCGACTGGTCGTGCAGGCCGAGCAACAGGGCGCGCGCGAGCGTGACGGCCTCGAGCGGACCCACCTTGAGCCCCTGGGCGCGGAGGTCCAGGACGAAGTCGACGACCATGGCGCTCGGTCTAGCTCGGGGCGGGCTGGCGGGCACGGCGGAGGCGCGGTAGATGGGGCCCGTGACCCTCCGTGCCCCGCACCTGCGTGCCGCCGTCCTGCTCCTCGGGGCGCTCGCGCTGCCTGCGGCCTGCAACAAGAAGGCGATCGAGGCCAAGCCCGAGGCGGGCGTGGCGCCGGGCGGCCTCACCCCCGAGCAGGCTGCCAAGCCCGTCGCGCGCATCGGCGACAAGGTCATCACCCTCGGCGACTTCGCGCAGGCCCTGCAGGACATGCCCGAATACGAGCGCATGCGCTACCAGTCGCTCGAGCGCCGCAAGGAGCTGCTCAAGTCCATGGTCGAGGTGCACCTCCTCGCCGACGAGGCCAAGAAGCTCGGCCTCGACAAGGACCCGATCGTCCAGGAGGAGACGCGCCAGATCCTCGTCGCGTGGATGCGCGGCAAGCTGGTCAACGAGCTGCCCATCCCGGCCTCGATCCCCGAGGCGGAGCTCCGCGCGTACTACGACAAGCACATCGATCTCTACCGCGAGCCCGAGCGCCGCCGCGTCTCGATGGTGCTGGTCAAGGACGAGGCCGCCGCCAAGAAGGTGCACGAGGAGGCCAAGGCGCTGCCGCCCGGGCCGCCCGGCGCGACCGGCTGGGGTGCGCTCGTGAAGAAGCACTCCGAGGACAAGCCCAACGAGGCGCAGCAGGCGCCCGAGATGTTCGGCGACATCGGCTACGTCACCGCGCCCGCCGACACCCACGCCCAGCCGAGCCCCAAGGCCACCCCCGAGGTGCGCACCGCGGCGTTCGCGCTCAAGGAGGTGGGAGACGTCTCGCTGCCGTTCAAGGACGCCAACGGCTGGCACGTGCTCCGCCTGCTCGCCAAGAACGCGGCGCGCGACCAGAGCTTCGCCGACGTCGAGCGCACGCTGCGGGTCCGCATCCTCCAGGAGAAGCGCGCCGCCGCCGAGAAGGCCCTCCTCGACCAGGTGAAGACCGAGGTGAAGGTCGAGATCGACGAGAAGGCGCTCTCCGAGCTGGCCGCGGACCTCGCGCTCGGGCCAGCGCCGTCCACGTCCACGTCGGTCTCGGCGTCGGTCTCCGGCAGCGTCTTCGGCTCGGCGTCCGCGCCGCCGCCCGCCCCGAGCGCCTCGGCCTCCAAGAAGTGAGCGGGGGCGCGAAGAGCGCCTCGAGAGAAGAAACATGCCCATCGCGATGCCGTTCCGGTCGGTCCAGCACGTCTACTTCGACGACCTCGACGCGCTGAACATCCTCCACAACGTGCGCTTCCTCCTGTTCATGGAGCGCGCACGCGGCGAGCTGTTCAACCTCCTCGGCTTCCGCTGGGAGGACGACGTGAGCGTCAACCCGGACAAGTGGCACGTCGTCGCCGAGCACCAGATCAAGTACCTCGCGCCGGTGCGCGGCGAGGGCGACGTCTGTGTGGTGCTCACGCCGCGCAAGCTCGGCACCTCGAGCTTCGTGCTGCACGCGCAGGTGTCCTCGCTCGACGGCAAGATCGTCTACGCCGACGGCGAGACCCGCCTCGTGCGGCTCGATCCGACCACCAACCGCCCGTGCCCGTGGAGCCAGCGGTTCCGCGACCTCGTCGGCCGCACGATCTCCACGGCGCCGGCCTAGTAGCCGCCCATCATCACCTCGAGGGTCGCGATGTCCCGGAGGTGGATCGGCGCGTCGTGCACCCGGTTCACCTCGAGCGCGGACACCTTCGCGAGCGTGATCCCCGGTGGCAGCACGAGGAAGATCTCGTCGGGGTGGGGCAGCTTCGGCTCGACGATCGCGATGCCGGCGTCCTCGAGGGCGGCGACGATCGTCGAGCGCTGGACGCTGAAGGCGACGACCTTGTGTGGGTCGAGGACGAGGCGCGCGTCCGGGCGCCGCGCCGTCTCCGCGTCCACGTCGGTCGCCGCGTCGGCTGGGCTCTCCGTGAGCTTGGCGATCGGCTCGTGCTTGCGGCGGCAGCCGGCGAGGACCAGCGCGAGCAGGAGCGCGCGCCTCATCCTTCGAGCCAGTTGCGGAGCAGCTGCTTGCCGTCGACCGTGAGGATCGACTCCGGGTGGAACTGCACGCCCTCGATGGGGAGCGTGCGGTGGCGGAGGCCCATGATGGTGGGCTCCGGCAGGCCGTCGTCGGTCCACGCCGTGATCTCGAGGGCGGCCGGCAGCGTCTCGCGCTCCACGATCAGCGAGTGGTAGCGTGTCGCGATCATCGGCTCCGGGAGGCCGCGGAACACGCCCACGCCGGCGTGGGAGATCGGCGAGGTGCGCCCGTGCATGAGCCGCGGCGCGCGCACGACCTTGCCGCCGAACGCCTGGCCGATCGACTGGTGGCCGAGGCACACGCCGAGGATGGGCACGCGCCCCGCGAGCCGCGCGAGCACCTCGAGGCAGATGCCCGCGTCGTCGGGCGTGCACGGGCCCGGCGAGAGCAGGATGCGCTCGGGCAGGTGCGCCGCGATCTCGTCCACCGTGCGCGCGTCGTTGCGGACGACCTCGCACTCGGCCCCGAGCTCCCCCAGGTACTGGACCAGGTTGAAGGTGAAGGAGTCGTAGTTGTCGACGACCAGCACGCCCATGCGCGGTCGCTTACCACGCAGCGCGCGGCCGGGTCAGGGCGCGCAGGCGGCTTCGGCGAACTCGGCGCGCGCGAGCAGGCGGTCGAGCTTCTTGCGGTCGCGGTCCTCGACGCTCACGAACTCGAGGGCCTGGCGCGCGCCGTCCGACCAGACCTGCTTCGCCCAGAGCCAGATGCGCTCGGTGATCTGCCCGCCCTCGAGCACGCCGATCTCGACCGGGTAGAACGGCCGGTCCACGCTCGGCTCCGAGACGCGCTCGAGCAGGAGGCCCGACTGCGACACGTCGATGGTCCGACACACGTGCGGGTAGCCGTCGATGTACTTGTTGAAGAGCAGGTCGACCCGGGTGCGCGCGGCGGCACGACGTTCCATGCGCACAGTGTAGGCTGCTGTAACCATGCTCGGGCAACTTCTCCGACCGTCCGCTCCGTCGGTGGAAAACCTGCAAATGATCGCCGCGATCGCGTGCCCAACGAATTCCTGCGAACTCACGACAGCCCGAGGCCAACCCGGTGTTGACTTTCTTCGGGCAGAACAGGTACGAGAGTCCCCCCATGGCCGAGGGCGAACGCAAAAAGCCTAAGATCGACCTCAAGACCCGCATCCCCAGCAAGACGGTGAAAGGGCTCACGCCCGCACCGGGGGGCGCGATTCCGCCACCGCCAGGTGCGGTCCCGGCGCCGCCGCCAGATCTCCTCGGAAAGCCCAAGGCTCCGAAGATCTCCGCGGACCCCAACGATCCGTTGGGCGCTGCCAAGGTCGAGGGTGACGTCGCCCCGCAGCAACAGATCGTGGTCGTGCACGCCCACGAAGAGGGCCACGGCGCGACGAGCAAGAAGGGCACGGTCATCGCGATGATCGTCGGTGCCCTCGCCGTCGGCCTCGGCATCGGCTTCATCTCCGGCCAGGCCAAGAAGGGCAGCGACATCGCCTCCAAGGCCAAGACCGACGCCAAGGAGATCAGCGACAAGGTCGTCAAGACCAACGACAACCTCGGCAAGTTCCTCGAGTCGCTCAAGACGGCCAAGAGCGAGCTGCAGAACGCCGGGCAGGTCTCCCAGCCCACCATCGACGCCATCAAGGGCTGGAGCAGCGGCTTCTCGAGCGCCGACCTCAAGGGTCGCGAGATCGCCTTCTTCGGCGAGGACACCGCGGGCAAGCTCATCACCTGGGCCAACCGCGTGAACTACATCGACGAGCTGCGCGCCGGCCTCACCAAGGGCAGCGGCCTCGAGGGCTGGAACGCGCGCCTCAAGGGCCTCCAGCTGCCGAAGGACTCCGCCAAGTGGGGCGTGAAGATCAACAAGCCGGGAGACGGCAAGGACGATCCGCCCATCACCATCGCCGACATCGTCGATCTCGGCGACAACGTGAAATACAAGGACAAGGCCGCCGCCTACGACATGTCCAACGCCAAGGAGCCCAAGCTCAAGGCGAAGACGCCGCTCGAGATCTGGCCCGGCGGCAAGACCGACTTCTTCGAGAAGGGCTTCATCTCGATCATCGACAGCAAGTCGTGGGGCCAGGTCTGCCAGGTCTACCCGCAGGCCTTCTCCGACGTGAACGGCAAGGTCGACCTGATCATCTCGACCATCGAGGGCCAGGGCGACGACCCGGGCACGCTCAAGCCGGGCAAGGACCTGTCCGACAAGCTCAAGACGCTGGCCAAGTGAGCGG
>JAEUKC010000210.1:0-5837 GCA_016794445.1 Myxococcales bacterium | reverse complement strand
GAGGGTGGAGACGGGGGACATCGGAGGCTCAACCAGCGACCAGCACGACCTTGGTGACTTCGGGGGGGACAGCAACGCGCGAAGGGGGTCCGGATGTTCCGAGGCCCCGGTTCACGTAGAGCGTGGTGGGACCGACTTGATAGCGCCCGGACACCCAGGGGTACAGCACACCCACCGCCACCGGGCCAAGAGGACGGATCTGGCCGCCGTGGGTGTGCCCGGAGAGCTGCAGATCGACGCCCACCCCGGCCGTGGCGCGGACGATCTGGGGCTGGTGCGCGAGGAGGATGCGCGCACGGTCGGGCGGTGAATCCCGGAACGCCTGTGCAGGGTCGGAGCCGTGGAAGGCGTCCTCGACGCCGCCGACGACGAAGCCACCGCCGTCGGCCTCGGCGATCCGGGTGTGCTGGTTGACCAGTACCCGCACCCCCGTCGCCGAGATGGCGGAGAGGACCAGGTCGCGACCGACGTAGTGCTCGTGGTTGCCGGGGATGGCGACGGCCCCGTGGCGCGCGAGGGCCGAGAGGCGCGCGAGCCAGGCCACCGCGGGGGGGATGTGACGCGCCCGATCGTGGACCAGATCACCGGTCATGACGACCAGATCGGCGCGGTGCGCGCGGATGCGCTCGAGGATCCGCGCGAGGTCCTTCTCGTCGAGGAACTCGCCGACATGGACGTCGGAGACCTGCACGATCGTGTAGCCGTCGAGCGCCTTCGGGAGCCGCGGCAGACGCACGGGCAGCTCGACGACGTCGAGGTCGCGACGCGCGCGGATGCCCCACAGCGGAGGGATCACCCCGGTGGCGGTGGCGACGCCGAGCGAGACCTTCTGGAGGGCGGCGCGGCGTCCTTGCTGCACGGCGGGGACGGTGCGATCGATCGCGCGATCCAGCACGAAATCCAGCACGACGAGCAGCGGCGCGACGACCACCACCACGGCGAGCTCGAGCACCGCCGCTCCCTCGATCACGGCGAAGCCGTCCGGCAGATCGAGCAGGCGTGAGGCGCGGCCGAGGGGCAGGAGGCACGTGCCGACGATCGCGATCAGCCGCGCGCGTCGGACTCCGCGCGCGTGGAGGCGCCACGCGAGCAGCCCGTGGAGGGCGGCCGAGGCCGCCGTGAACACGAGGAAGAAGAGGAGGAACCGGTTCACCCGCGGGGCCCCGTGCCCTTGCGCGTGCGACGCGGCAGGATCGTGCGGCTGGAGGCCGCGAGGTCGAGGCCGTCGCGGCCGCCCGCCACGAATCGCTGCGCGCCGGCGTAGGCGATCATCGCGGCGTTGTCGGTGCAGCTGGCGAACGGCGGGACCACGATCGTGAGGCCGGCGGCCCGGGCGGCGCTCGTGGCGCGCGCGCGCAGCTCCGCGTTCGCGGCGACGCCGCCCGTGATCACGAGGCACGAGACGGCCTCGGCGCGCGCCGCCGAGACGAGCTTGTCGACGAGGACGGTGGTCGCGGCCTCCTGGAACGACGCGCAGAGATCGGCGACCTCGGCCTCGGTCGTCGGCGGCTTCCTCGCGACGAGCGTGGCAACCTGCGTCTTGAGGCCCGAGAAGCTCATTTCCCAGTCCTTGCGGTGGGCCATCGGGCGCACGAGTCGCAGCTTGCTCGCGTCTCCGAGCCTGGCCAGGCGATCGACGATCGGCCCCCCTGGATACCCGAGACCGAGCAGCTTCGCGACCTTGTCGAAGGCCTCGCCGGCGGCGTCGTCCCGGGTCGCGCCGAGCTCGCGGATCTGCGCAGCGTCGGGGCCGTCGACCCGGTAGATCGCGGTGTGCCCGCCCGAGGCGAGGAGCGCCACATAGGGAAACGTGGGCACGACTTGCTCGGGCGCACGGCGGACGAACGGGGCGAGGAGGTGGCCCACCAGGTGATCCACGGCGACCAGCGGGAGGCCGGTGGCGTACGCGAGCCCCTTGGCCACCTGCACGCCGGTCAGGAGGGCGCCGATGAGCCCGGGGCGAGCGGTGACCGCGATCGCATCCAGGCCCGAAAACGGCAGGCCGGCGCGGGCCATCGCCTCGCGCACCACCGGGACCAGGGCACGGAGGTGGTCGCGAGAGGCGAGCTCGGGGACGACTCCGCCATAGGGAGCGTGGAGGGCGACCTGGGAGTGGACCACGTCGGAGAGGACCGTGCCCGACTCCGACACCACGGCAGCAGCGGTCTCGTCGCAGGACGACTCGATTCCGAGGACGAGAGGCACGGCTGGTCTGTAGCCGCAGAAAACCCCTGCCGAAAGGGTCCGTGCTAGAGGAGGCCTCATGGCTGCACCCGAGCCGAGTGACATTCTCGAATCGAATCTGGCCGCGGAATTCCCGCTGCCAGCGTTCGGGAGTCACGCGCTTTACGTCATCGTCGTCCTCGCCGCTGCCACCTTCGCGCTCGCCCTGGCTTCGGCCAAGAGACCGCGGCTCCTCGCGGCGGCCCGGAGCGCCGCCTACGCGACCTGCGCGCTGGTCTGGTTCGACCTGCTGCTGCTGGCGTACGCGTTCATCACGCACGACTTCCGCATCCGCTACGTCGCTCGCTACAGCGACCGCACGATGTCGACGGGCTACCTGTTCACCGCGCTCTGGGGCGGTCAGGACGGTTCGCTGCTCTGGTGGCTGTTCCTGCTCAGCGTGAACACCGCCGCGTGTGTCGCGTGGATGGGCAAGAAATGGCGGCCACTGCAGCCCTACGTGATCGCCACCCTCACCGCGATCATGGGCTTCTTCGTCGTGATCATGGCCTTCTCGGCCAACCCGTTCGCGGAGTCGATCGCCGGCGCGCGCGCCGATGGCGAGGGCCTGAACCCGCTCCTGCAGAACTTCTACATGATCATCCACCCGCCGAGCCTCTACACGGGCTTCGTCGGGTGCGCGGTGCCGTTCGCCTTCGCGATCGCGGCGCTCGCCAGCGGCCGCCTCGACGAGGAGTGGCTCGTCGCCGTTCGCAAGTGGATGCTGTTCGCGTGGACCTTCCTCACCATCGGCAACGTCCTCGGCATGCTCTGGGCGTACGAGGAGCTCGGGTGGGGCGGCTACTGGGCCTGGGATCCGGTCGAGAACGCGGCGTTCATGCCGTGGCTCACGGCGAGCGCGTTCGTGCACTCGACGATGATCCAGGAGCGGCGCCGCATGTTGAAGATCTGGAACGTCGTGCTCATCGCGCAGACGTTCTTCATGACCATCTTCGGCACGTTCCTCACCCGCAGCGGGATGATCGCGAGCGTCCACGCGTTCGCGCAGTCCAGCATCGGCATCTACTTCAGCTACTTCATGGTGACGATCGTCTGCGTGACCGCGGGCCTGATCGTCTACCGCCTCCCCGAGCTCAAGAACCTCGACGGCGACGAGCCCGCCACGCGCCTCTACCGCGAGAAGGTGGGGCCGGTCGTCGTGGCCACGCTGGGCCTCGCGCTCGTCTCCGCGGGCGTGATCCGCTTCCTCACGCCGAAGATGCTCCCGGTCGCGGCGGTCGCGCTCGGCACCGTCCAGTTCCTCGGCGGCTACGGCATGGCGCGCATGCGCCGCAGCTTCGTCGGGTACCCGTGGGGAGATTTCTCCACCTCGATCTGGGTGTTCGCCCTCGCCGTCGCGCTCGTCGCGCCGGGCGTGTTCACCGCCGGGGGCTTCATCACCTACTGGGTCGCCTGCCGGATGATCCCGCAGGCCAAGGCCACCGAGGACTCCAAGAAGGACGCCGCGGTCGCGACCGAGATCGACGCCGTCGCCTCGCGCGAGGCCGCGTTCGTCGCCAACAACTGGATCCTCCTCTCCATGCAGGCGGTCATCGGCCTGCTCACGGTGTTCCCGCTCATCAGCGAGGCCGTCATCAAGGAGAAGGTCACGGTCGGTCCGAAGGTGTTCACCGCGGTCATGCTGCCGCTCGGGCTCGCGATGTACGCGCTGATGGGCGTGGCGCCGCTGCTCGGCTGGCGAAAGACGAGCGAGAGCGCGCTCAAGAAGGCGTTCCGCATCCCGGTCACCGTGGGCCTCGTGGTCGGCGCGCTGCACTTCGCGATCGGCCGGCGCTTCGGCCTCCCCGCCATCATCGACGTCGACCCGATCTGGCCCAACGCGTTCGGGCAGATCCTCAAGTACATCGCGATGGTCACGCCGGTGCTCGCCACCTCGGTGGGCGCGTTCAACGTCGCCGTCATCGCGCAGGAGTTCTGGCGCGGCATCGCCTCGCGCACCAAGGCCCACGACGAGGGCTTCCTCACGGCGCTGACCAAGCTCGTGGGCAAGGCCCGCCGCCGCTACGGCGGCTACGTCGTCCACCTCGGCATCGTGGTGATGTTCCTCGGCTTCGCGGGCTCTGGCTACAAGACCGACCGCGAGGTGGCGTTGCGCCCTGGCGAGTCGTTCGAGTTCCAGGGCTACCAGTTCACCTACGTGAAGTCGCGGCGCGTCGACACCGACCCGGCCAAGATGGAGATCTACACCGACATCCACATGCGCAAGGGCGACAAGGATCTCGGCGTCCTCTCGCCGGCCAAGTTCGTCTACCGGCGCCAGCAGATGCCGACCAGCGAGGTCGCCATCAAGGTCGGCGTGCGCGAGGACATCTACCTCGCGCCCGGTTCGGTCAACCCCGAGACCAAGCTCGCGACCCTCCACGTGTACGTGAACCCGTTCACCTCGTGGATCTGGCTCGGCGCGATGATCGTCCTCATCGGCGCGGCGATCGCCACGTGGCCCGATCCGGATCTCGAGGACCAACCCGTCACGGCCTACCTGCGGACCGCCGGCGCGGTGGCCATGTCGCTGTTCCTGTCCCTCTTGCTCGCGATGACCCCGACCTACGCCCGCGCGGCGCAGCAGACCGGGGGTGGATCCTCGATCCACGCGGGAGACGTCCAGCTCAAGACACCGCAAGAAAAACGGCTGTTCAGCAACCTGCTCTGCATGTGCGGCACGTGCGAGCGCTTGCCGCTGACCAACTGCGCGTGTGGCTGGGCCGACGACATGCGCGCACGCCTCGGGGCCCGCATGGCCATCGGCGAATCCGAGGACAGCATCACGGCCTGGTACGCGAAAGAATACGGAACGTCGGCTCTCAACGTGCCGCCGTCGCGCGGCTTCCTCCGCACCCTGTGGGTCGTCCCGACCCTCTTCGTGCTCGCAGGGGGCACCGGCGCGGTGTTCCTGATTCGTTCGTGGAAGAAGCGGGCCCCTGCGCCCAAGGCCACGAATGACGCTGCAGCGGAAGAGAAAGACGACTACGACTCCAAGCTCGACGAGGAGCTTCGGAACGACAAATGAACGATGCGGAGCAGGTAGCGCGCCCCGCGGCGAGGGCGACGAAGAACGCGGAGACCGGCGGTGAGGTGGAGCAGAGCGCTCCCTTCCTGCAAGGAACGTGGGCCCGCGTCGCGGCGGGCGTCCTCGTCGTCCTCTCGGTGGTCTTCGTCGGCATGCGGGCGGGCACCGGCACCGCGCTGATCGTGCTCGCCGGCGCTGCGCTGCTGCTGGTGATCCTGTTCGCGTTCCGCTCCGTGCAGGCCGCCTTCGAGCCCGCCGAAGACCTGGTGTCGCTCGCCGCCAAGACCACCACCGCCGAAGCGTGGAAGAAGACCGCGCTCAAGGCGATCAAAGATCTCGAGTACGAGCGCGCGCTGGGGAACGTCGCCGACGAGGACTACAAGAAGCTCCTCGAGGCCTACCGCGAAGAGGCCAAGCTCGCGCTGCGCGCGGTGGACGACGAGCGCCAGCTCCGCCGCGAGGCGGCGTCGGCGTGGATCGCCGAGCACCTCACCACCGAGCCGACGACGGCGGTCGACGAGGACGAGCGCGGCGAAGACCCGACCCCGACGCCCGCGGAGGCCCCGGTATCCAAGCGGAACGACCG
>JAEUKC010000203.1:0-22419 GCA_016794445.1 Myxococcales bacterium | reverse complement strand
CGCTCCGTTCCCCTGACTCCTGAGCGGCCGCCCATGGAGGCGGCCGCCGCTCACTGCGCTCGCTCCGCTCGCTCCGTTCCCCTGACTCCTGAGCGGCCGCCCATGGAGGCGCGCTCCGCTCACTGCGCTCGCTCCGCTCGCTCCGTTCCCCTGACTCCTGAGCGGCCGCCCATGGAGGCGGCCGCCGCTCACTGCGCTCGCTCCGCTCGCTCCGTTCGCTCACTTCACCGTGAACGTGCGGGTGCATCCGGTGACGCCGGGCGCGCTCTTCCAGCTGGCCGCCGCCACCTTCTGCCGGAGGCACCGCGTGGTGCTCAGGCTCGCCGGGGTGACCGTCACCGTCATGCCGAGCGCCTTGCCGCTCTGGACGAGCACCTCCACCTTGGCGGTGCCCGAGAGGTCGCAGTCGACCGCGAGGTTCGTGCCGAGCGGCGCGGCGCACTCGTTCGCGCCGAGGCTGTCGTCGTCGGACTTGGTGATCGCCGTCTTCTTCGCCGCCTCGACGCTCGGGAACGAGTCGTACCCGTGGGCCGGGTCGAACAGGAGCTTGGTCTTGCCCTTGGCCGAGGCGAGCTCGAGGGTGACGGGGGCCGACCCGACGAACGCGTGCGAGAGCAGGTCCTTTCCGAGCAGATCCGCGCTGCTCGCGATCTCCTCGAGACGCCCGCTCTCGAGGGTGTGCACGCGGAGCACGTGCTCGCGCGGGCTCTTCGGGCACTGCGCGTCGACCCGCACCACGAGGTCGTCGACCGCGCTCGAGTGCACCTTGGCGAGCGAGGCCTCGGCGATCGGATCCTTGCCGGCGTCGAACGACTGCCTCGTGTGGGCGACCACCTTGAACTCGGTCTTGCTGGTCGCGTCGAGCACGAACACGTCGAGGTTGGTCGGCGCGCACTCGCCGCCGCCGCGCGCCGTGATCGCGAGCACCTTCTCGCTGTCCGCGTCCGTGTCGAGGTTGCCGGTGAGCCACTTGACGTGGGTGATGGACTTGCAGGCCTCCGGCGCGCAGAAGATCGAGGACACCCCCAGCCACTCCGTGAGCGCATCGAAGTCGCCCGCCGGGTCCTTGCTCTTCTCGAGCGCCTTGGCCTTGGCCTCGACGTCGGCGAGCGCGCGCGGTTCGCCCTTGAGCTTCTTGGGCTTGGGGCTCGCCGGGCCGGCGAACGCGGAGACGGCGACGAGCGAGACGACGGCGAGCGCCCAGCGACGGCGAGCGAGCATGGTCCCATCTTCGCGCGTCCGGACGGCGCCGCAACTCGGTCGAAGACTTGTCACTCCGTCCCACCCCGACGCACGGTGCACCTCGTGTCGGGGCTCTTCGCCGAGAACGGACCGTGGCTGCTGGTCGCGGTCCTCGTCGTCGGCCTGATCCTCGGCCTGTGGTTCGCGCGGCTCGGCCGGTCGTCGCGGAGCAAGGGACGCAACCGCGTCGCCGCCGAAGGCGAGCGCGACGCCGAGGTCCTGCTCGAGGACGCGGGCTACCAGATCGTCGATCGCCAGGTGCGCCGGCGCTTCTCCTTCGCCGTCGACGGGGCGGCGACCGAGGTGGAGGTGCGCGCGGACCTCCTGGTCGAGCGGCGGGGACGCACGCTCGTCGCCGAGGTGAAGACCGGGAGCAACGCGCCCGATCCGACCTACCCGCCGACCCGCCGGCAGCTGCTCGAGTACTCGCTGGTCTTCGGCGCCGACGAGGTGTTGCTGGTCGACGTCCCGGCCGGAGAGATCCACGTGATCTCGTTCGCGATGGAGACGCGGTAGAGTGGAGGCATGTCCTTCACGCCTTGCTTCACCTGCCGCCGCCACGTCCGGGTCGACGCCGGCCAGTGCCCGTTCTGCGGCGCATCGGCGCCGGGAGCGAACGCGCCCGCGACCCGCACGGTCCGCGCACGGCTGACCCGCGGCGCGATCTTCACGCTCGGGGCCTCGGCGGTGATCGTCGGGTGCGGCAGCGAGCAAGCGATCTACGGGGCGCCGGCGCCCGACACTGGCGCCGTCACCGACAGCGCGCCCGCCGACACCGGCACCGGCAAGGACGCAGGCGCCGACGCCGACACCGACGTCGACACCGGTACGCTCGCCGGAGCCTACGGACTGCCGCCGCCCGACACGGGCACGCTCGACACGGGCACGCTCGACACGGGCACGCTCGACGCCAAGAGCGACTGACCGAACAGCGGGTCCTCGATCGGCATCCCCTTCGCGTCGGGTCGCTGCCGCACGGGCGCGCCGCCGTCGAGGAGCGCGCCGATCCGCGCGTCGATCTCCGCCTGGGGGAGCGCGCAGTCCGGCACCTCGAGCCGGAACACCAGCGTGCGCACCAGATCGGTGCGCAGCACGAGGTGCTCGTGGATCGCGTGGCCGATCAGGAGCGCGCGCGCGTCCCCGCGCCGCACCGCCACGCCCACCGCCGCCGCGTCGCCCTCGTCGATCGCGGTGTCGAGGTCGGGTGCGCCGGCGCGGGTGACCAGGAGGAGCCCGCCCTCGTCGAGCATCGCGAGCGAGTCCATCTCGCGGGTCCGCGCCGAGGGCAGCTTCGGGACGCCGGGCGCCACGTGCGCCTGCAGCGCGATGCGCTGGCGGTGGTTGATCGCGCGCTTGAGCGCCGGGAACGACCGCCACACGAGGTGGTTGAAGAAGTCGTGCCAGGTGCGCCAGCGGCTCGGCACCTCGCCGCGCGCGTAGATGCGCTCGTCGTAGATGGCGCTCACGTCGACGGGTCGCCCGCGTCGTCGCCGCGGCGGCTGCTCGACGAAGCGGATCGGCGCGCCGGCTGCCGAGGCGAGCCCCGCGGGGAGCCCCTCGTTCCACGCCTCGAGCGGCGGGAACACCGCGAACCGGCGGAACGGCTCCATCGCCGCGGCGAGCGGAGCGAACACCGGACGCCCGGCGTCGAAGTGGGGGTTCCACACGTCGGACACCGCCCTCAAGGCTACACCAGGGCACCGGCCACGACCCGAAGATGGCAGCAATGGCAGGAGCCATCGACACCGTTCATGGCAGATGATCGAGATTCCAGGCCAAGCTTGCGCGCATCCAATGACTTGCTATCACTGACTCCATGTCATCGAAACGCGGCGCCCGCGTCGACCAGAAGGCGGAGACCCGCGCCCTCCTCGAGAAGGCGGCCCTCCAGTGCTTCGCCGAGAAGGGTTACGGCGCGACCCAGGTCGCGGACGTCGCCCGCCGCGCCGGCGTGGCGCACGGCACGTTCTACGTCCACTTCCCCACCAAGGCCGATCTGGTCGACCACCTGCTCGCGCAGTTCCAGGCCACCATGGTCGCCCGCCTCGAGCGCGCGTGGAGCCAGGGCGACGTCGCCGACCCGATGGCCCTCGCCCGCCGGCTCGCGGAGGTGTGCCTCGACCACTGGGCCGCGGAGCGCGAGCTCCTCGCGGCGTTCGCGGAGCGCTTCGGCGCGGTCGGCGGGCTGGGGGTCGCCCGCGACGGGCTCACGCCCGACGTCGGCGCGTTCCTCGCCGACCGGCTCCGCGCCTTCGCGGCCGCGACCGGGACCGAGCTCCCCGACGCCGACCTCGTGGCCCACGGCCTGCTCGGCCTCTGGACCCGCATCGGCCTGCAGTTCCTGTTCGGCACGCACCCGGTCGCCCGCAAGACGGCCGTCGAGGTGCTCGCTGCTTCGTCGCTGGGGGCGCTCGCCGCCGTGCTCCCTGCGCTCCGCCCGACGGCGTTTCCGAGGAGCCCCCATGAACCCGTCGATCCCGTCCGAGAAGCGCTCCCTGCCGCTCGCCCCGAAGGCCACGTGGCCGCGCTACCAGGTGAACGGCCAGCTCGACCTCGCGCGCCTGCGCGCCGAGGCCCACGCCCTCGCTGAGGAGATCCGGCCGCGCCTCGAGCCGCCGCGCCGGGGCCGCGCACACCTGCTCCACCGGCTCGCGAGCTACCGCACCGCCGCCCAGAACTACCTCGAGAACCGGCGCCGCGCCGCCGTCGGGCGCGAGGATCTGCTCCCGCTGCTCTTCATCTGGACGACGCACCGCCCGTGCAACTTTCGCTGCAGCTACTGCGACGACCACCGCGGCGCGAAGTACCCCGAGCTCGACGGCCACGGCAAGCTCGACACCGCGCGTGGCGCGCGGCTCCTCGAGGTGATGCGCACCCGCACGCCGAGCGTGTACTTCGCCGGTGGCGAGCCCACCCTGCGCAAGGACCTCCCCTCGCTCGTGCGCCGCGCCCGCGACCTCGACTACTTCCCGATCGTCCTCAACACCAACGGCAGCCGCTTCCACGATCTCCTGCGGCGGCCCGAGTGGTCGACGTTCCTCGCCGACGTCGACGTGCTGGTCGTCAGCCTCGACGCGCTCGACCTCGAGCTCCTCGCGAAGATGTGGGTCACGGGGAGCCCCGAGGACGTGCTCCGCAACCTGTTCGTCCTGCGCGAGCTCGCGGCCGAGCAGCGCGTGAAGCTCATGGTGAACACGGTGATCCAGCCGGGCCTCGTGGCCGAGGCGCGGCGCGTGCTCGACCTCGCGACGGAGCTCGGGATCTGGTTCTGCCCCGTGCCTCGCAACGTCGGTGCCGGCATCGATCCGGCGCTCCTCACCGACCCCGAGTATCACGCGTTCGTCGCCGAGCTCCTCCGACGCAAGCGCGCGGGCGCCCGCATCAGCGGCTCGCTGCGCATGAACCAGCGGCTGCTCTCCGCCGACCGGCTCGAGTGCCGCAACGCCCTCAAGCCCCACCTCGACCACGACGGGCGTCTGCCGTGGCCCTGCAAGTCGAGCGTCAACGTGGCCCCCGAGTGGATCGACGTGCTCGCCTACGATCACGTGGACCAGGTGTGGGCGGAGGCGACGCGGCGGCGCGACCCCCGCGGCTTCCACGGCCCCGGCGCCGACCAGTGCGGGGGCGACTGCTGCTGGGCGCAGAACTACGTCACCGACGAGTACGCCCACGGGCTCGTCGAGCCGCTCGGCCTCATGCGCGCCGTCGTCGAGTTCCTGAGGGCCTGACGGTGGACCGCGTCAGGACCACCGGCGACCGTGCGTTCGCGGTCGACCTCGCCACCATCGTGCTGATCAGCGCGGCCATCTGCGCGTACGCGCGCGACCTCGCGCGCATGTCGGTCCTCGTGCCGCTGGTGCTCGGCCTACGGACGGCGCTGTTCCTCGCGCTGCCCGACGACGAGCGGGACACGAGCCGTCGCGGTGAGCTCGGCCTCCTCCTGGTCGCGACCCTCCTCGGGGCGTTCAACGACTGGAGCTCGGTCGTCCGCCACCGGATCTACGACTACACGGTGCCGACCGACCTCGGCCGCCTGTCGTCGATCCCGCTGTGGATGCTGCTCTACTGGGGGATGATCCTGCGCTTCGTGCTGACGCTCTGCCACTACCGTCGGCTCGCGCTGCCCGCTTCACCGACGGGGCTCGCCTCCCTGCGCGTCGGCGGAGTCGCCCGCGTCGCGCTCCTCCTGGGCATCGTCGTCGTCACCCGTCAGTGCATCTACCGGCTCTACGACCGACCGATCCTGTCGTTCGTGCCGTTCGTCGCGGCGCTGATCCTGTTCCTCGCCGTGGTGCGCCCCGATGCGCGCCGGCGAGGGCTCCTCTTCGGAGTGCTCGTGCTCGGCCCCGCGGTCGAGGTCCTCTACATCCAGGTCGGCCACCTCCACGCCTACCGGCTCGGCGTGCTCTTCGGCGTGCCGATCTGGATCGCCCTATGGTGGGGCCTCGCGGTGCTCGTCTGGGAGGAACTCGGCACGCGCCTGCAGCGAGGGCTCGACGGCGTGCTCGCCTAGCGCGCCGCGACCAGCTCCTCGATCGTGCGGGTGGTCATGCGCCCGGCGCGCACGTCCTCGTGAACGACGAGGCGCTTGTGGAGCGGGATGTTGGTGCGGATGCCGCCGACGATGAACTCGTCGAGGGCGCGCGCCATGCGGGTGAGGGCCCGCTCGCGCGACGGCGCGTGGGTGATCACCTTGGCGATCAGCGAGTCGTAGGTGGAGGGCACGCGGAAGCCGCCGTAGACGCCGCCGTCGACGCGCACGCCGTTGCCGCCCGGCGGGTGGTACTCGGTGATGACGCCGGGCCACGGTGCGAAGGTGACCGGGTCCTCGGCGTTGATGCGGCACTCGATGGCGTGACCGCGGAAGTGGAGCTGGTCGGGCAGGGCGAGCTTGCCGCCGGCCGCCACCAGGATCTGCTCGGCCACCAGATCGAGCCCGGTGACCATCTCGGTGACCGGGTGCTCGACCTGGAGGCGGGTGTTCATCTCCATGAAGTAGAGCTGGCCGCCGTCGGGGCCGTCCGGGTCGAGCAAGAACTCGAGGGTGCCGAGGCCGTCGTAGCCGGTCTCGACCATCGCCTTCTCGATGCGGCTGCCCATCTCGCGCCGACGCTGCTCGGTCATCCAGGGGCTCGGCGCCTCCTCGATGATCTTCTGGTGGCGACGCTGCAAGGAGCACTCGCGCTCACCGAGCGAGCGGGCGTGGCCGTGCTTGTCGACGAGCACCTGGAACTCGATGTGGCGAGGGCGCTCGATGAACCGCTCGACGTACACGTCGGGGTTCTTGAACCCGCTCGCCGCCTCGGAGGTGGCGCTCTGGAACGCGTTCTCGATGTCCTCGGGTCGGCGGACGATGCGCATGCCGCGCCCGCCGCCGCCGCCGCTGGCCTTGAGGATGACCGGGTAGCCGATGCGGCTGGCCTCTTCGCGCGCGTGGGCGCCGTCGCGCAGGACGCCGCTGCCGGGCAGCAGGGGCAGGCCGAAGCGGACCGCGTTCGCGCGGCCGCTCACCTTGTCGCCCCAGGCGCGCATGGCCTCGGGCGTGGGCCCGATGAACGTGATGCCGCACCGGCGGCAGACCTCGGCGAACTGGGCGTTCTCGCTCAGGAAGCCGTAGCCGGGGTGGATGGCGTCGGCGCCGGCGATCTCCGCGGCGGCGATGATGGCGGGGATGTGCAGGTAGCTCTTGGCGGGGGCCGCGGGCCCGATGCGCACGGCCTCGTCGGCGAGCCGCACGTGGAGCGCCGATTCGTCGACCTCGCTGTGCACGGCCACGGTCTGGAGGCCGAGCTCACGGCACGCGCGGATGATGCGCACGGCAATCTCGCCGCGGTTGGCGATGAGCACCTTCTTGAACATCTTGAACATGCAGGGGGGTGGGGGTACCCCAGGCCGGCGCGGAGCGGAACGCGGAAAGATCGACGCGCGACGACGCGCCGCGTATGAACGTACGCATGTCGAGGCGCCTCGCGCCCATCGTCGCCCTGTTCGCCCCCGTCGTGGCGCTGTCCGCGTGCCCCTCGAACAACACGCGGCCACCCGTCGTGACGACGGCGCCCGTCTCCGCGGCGAGCTCGGCCTCGGCCGAGGTGCCGCTCGGCGAGGTCACGCTGCAGTCGGCGCTCGAGGCGGCGTGGGACGGTGATTTCACGCTCTGCCACCAGCGCGCGCGGACGGCGCTCTCCATCGCCGCCGACGACCTCGAGACGATGGAGCTCATGATGCGCTGTGCCGCGGCGCGCAAGGCCTTGCCCGAGGCGGTCGCGTGGGTGAAGTCGGCGTACGCGGTCCGCCTCGCCGCGCCCGTCACCCGCTACGGGCTCGGGATCGCAGCGGCGCTCAAGGGAGACCTGACCGACGCGCGCAAGACCCTCGAGAAGCTGGTCACCGACGCGCCGGCGGCGGCGTTCCAGGCCGCCCTGATCGCCCAGATCGAGGACGATCCGCTCAACGCCGAGCGTTTCGCTCGCATCTACGTCGCAAGCCGCCCCACCGACCCCGCGGGTCGCGCGCTGCACACGCGCGTCGTGTGCGCGCTCGACCTCGTTCGCTGCCAGCAAGCCATCGAGACCATCAAGTCCAACGACGACGACGAGACCGCCATCGCGCGGCGCCTCGGCGCGGCCACCGCCACGCCGTTCTCCGCTTCGCGCGAGCGGCTCGCCTCGTTCGCGCACGACGCCGAGACCATCGGCGCGGCAGCATGGGCCGACCACTTCGCCCTCGCGGCCACGGTGCGCGAGGGTGGCGATCCCGCCGCGCTCTTCGTGCGGAGCCCGCGCTCCGGGCGGCCCGAGCCCGGCGCCACCGTCGACCTGGTCCGTGAGGCGCGGCCGATTCCCCGGCTGCCGTTCCACACCCGCGTCATGCAGCTCGGCGTGCTCTCCGACCCGGCGGCGTCGCAGGCGTGGTCGCGCATGGCCGCGCTGTTCCCCACCGAGCTCGATACGTATCGCCTCGCCGCGCGCTGGGACAAGACCGCGGCCCAGGCGCGCAAGGAGCTCGAGAAGAACGTGATGGTGCGCTTCCGTGCCGTCCTCGCCTCGCCGCTCGCCACCAAGGACGAGGCCTGCGAGCTCTCGCAGGGGTTCTCGTGGTCCGATCGCGGCCCGGTGGTGTCGAGCCTTCGTGTCCGCTGCGAGGCCTCGCTCGACGCGAACCGGGCCCGCAAGATCGGCCGGGCCCGCCTGGACGTGCTGCCGTTCGGGGTGCTCGACGTCGAGGTCGCGCTCGAGGCGGAGCTCGCCGGCAAGCCCGACCCCAAGTCGATCGAGTCCTTGATCCGGCACGTGATGAAGACCCTCCCGCAGTCCACGTTCGCCGAGAAGGGCCTCGTGGCCGCGGGCGACCTCTCCAAGAAGCCGCACGCGCTCTGGATGGAGGCGTGCGCGCAGGTGTCGTGGGACCCGAGCTGTTCGCGGCGGGTGCTGCGGCGCTACGTCGAGCTCAAGGACGTGACCCACGCGAAATCGGTGCTGCCGCAGGCGCTGGTCGAGGCGCCGCTCGACGCGCTGCTCTGTGGCGTGCAGGGCGAGATCCTGGTCACCGACGGCAAGAGCGTCGAGGCCCTGCCGTGGCTCACCAAGGCCTGCGTCGGCGCCCGCGCCCGCCGCGACCACGAGGTGCTGCAGAGCACGCTCGCCACCATGCACGTCGCGATCGCCAGGACCGCGAACACGCCCGCGGCGAAGCCGGCGCGCGAGCCTGCGCTCAAGTGCATGAAGGGGGAGCCGTGAGACGCCTGCTGCTCTCGGCGCTGGTGCTCACCGGGTGCCCCACGGCGCCGGTCACCAAGGGGCCCGAGCCGGTCACCACCGCGGTGCCCGATCCTCCGAAGGACCACGGCGCGCCGCTCGACTTCGCGCTCGACCCGGTCGACAAGGAGATCGACCACACGCCCGAGAGCACGCAGCTGCTCGGCAAGAAGGCGATCGTCCTCGTGCTCCAGAGCTACGACGGCGCCTCGCTCGCCGCGCTGCGCACGCTCGAGCCGCTCCTCGGAGACCTCCCCAAGGAGACGGCCTGCCTGCTCGTCGCCCTGCAGCCGCTCACCGATCGCGCGTTCATCGGCATCTTCTTCGACGCGATCAAGAGCCAGTGTCGGCGTGCGATCGGCGACGCCAAGCGCGGACGCCTGGGTGACCTCGCCAAGCTCAACGTGGTCCCGGCCGTCATCGTCCTGCGCAAGGACGGCACGCTGGTCGGCGGCTTCACGGGCGGGTTCGACGAGGGCCAGGTGCGCGGGCTGCTCGCCAAGGCCGACTGAAGGCACTCCCGCGCAGGACGGCCCTCGAGGCGGCCGACGGCCTCACCCGGGGGTGCAGGGCGACGTACTGACACTGCCCCCGGAGGCGCCACGGAGCAGGATGTCCTTGTACTCGGTGGGGACGTCGGCGCAGCTGCCGGCCAGCGTCGCCGTGCTCGGCGAGCAGCCCGTCCAGCGATTGCCCCCGATCTTGAGCTCCACGGTGAGGCCGTCGACGCAGACCCCTGCGTACTTGTTGCGGCTCCCGACGCCGGACGTCGTGCCGAAGACGTTGTTGCCGACAGCGGCAGCGGTGCCGAGGTCGAGCACGACGCCTGGGGCCCCGTTGAGCACCACGCCGACCTTGTTCTCGGCGTTGAAGGAGGACTGACGCACCGTGACGCTGCCGCCGACCACGACCAGGCCGGCCTCGGCGTTGCCCCCCGCGGTGAGGGCGCTGATGGTGTGCATCACACCGAGGGCCGTGAAGATACGCACGCCGCTCCTGGCGTTGAGGTTGGCAGTGACGCCACCCTCGATGGTGAGCGAACCACCACCTTCGTGGTTGATGCCCCACAGGTTGTTGTTGAACCGCGAGTTGCTGCCCGTGACCCGGACCGGCGAGGTGCCGTAGATCTGCAGGCCGGCGACGGCGGGGTTCTGCAGGCTCTCCACGTTCGGCCCGAGGACGGCGCCGTCGTTGACGAGGAAGGCGAAGGCGCCGTCACCGACGGCCTTGGTCGCCCGGGTGTTCTTGACGGTGGCGGGTCCGACGCCACCCGCGCCCGCCCCGCTGATCGAGACGAGGGTGACGCTGGCGGCGCTCCCCTGGACGACGAAGCCGTCGAGGTTCGCGCCGCGGTTGACCTGCACCATGCAGGTCGCGCCCGCGCCGGCGCAGCTGCCGCCCGGGCCTGTGATCACCACGTTGCCGAGGCCTTCGCTCACCAGGGTGACGCCGGTCTTGACGACGAGGCTCGTGGTCTCGCTGTAGACGCGGCCGCCCGGCGTGCCCTTGACCCGGACCAGGCGCGGCGTGCCCGCGACGGTGACGGCCAGCGCGTCACGGATGGTCCGGTACGGGCACGCGGTCGTGCCGTTGGGGGTCGCGGCGACGCTGTTCGAGTCGACGAGGATCTCGTCGGTGGCCCCGAGCGGGGGGCAGTTCACGTCGACCAGCGTGTCGGGGCGCGCGTCGAGTGCGGTGTCGGCGGCAGCGTCGGTCGAATCGCCGACCTTGAAATCCGCCGAGGCGCAGCCGACGTACGCGAACAGACCGAGCCGGAGAAGGAAGGGAGCGTCCATGCCTACCGCCGGACGATAGCGCACCCTCGGCGGGCGAGCGCCGTCACTTGATCGGCGGGGCCTTGGGTGGTTCGCCCTCCTCCTGGATGCACGCGGCGAGGTCGAAGAAGAAGAACGCGAAGGCCTTCTCGCCCTGCTTGAGCGGCGAGGTGCAGCCGGCGGGGAACGTCGCGTCGACCTTGTCGGACATGTTGATGTGCGCGTCGAGGTGCACGGCCTTCCCGCACTGCGCCTCGGCAGGCTTGCCGACGGGCGCGTTGATGGTGACGAACCGCGGGTGGGGTGTCGCGCCGGAGCGCGTCCACACCTGCGTGACCTTGGTCGAGGCAGAGACGTTGTCGAACACGTAGTCGCACTGCAGCTTGCCCGCCGTGGAGGCGGGCTCCACCACCTTCAGCCAGTCCGCGAGAGCCTTCCCCTTGGGGAACGTCGTGTCGATGTCCATCGGGTTCGCGCCACCGGGCGCGCCGCCGGGGATGGTCATCGCCGCCTTGAGGGCCGCGTCGGGGCTGTATTTGTACCAGGTGTACTCGTAGTCGGTCGTGAACAGGCGGCCGCCCGCGCCGAGGTAGTCCGTCATCGCCTGGTACGAGGTCTTGCTCTGCGTCTTGGGCCATCCACCGTAGGTGCCCGGGTATTCGGTCGACGACTCGTAGCCCTCGCACGAGATCACCACGAGGTCGTACTGCTTGAGCTTCGCGAGGTCGTTCCACAGGACGGTCGCGGCCGGGGTCCCCGGCGGACCGCTCGAGGTGTAACCGGGGATCTGCGCGCCGTCGTAGAACTCGACCGCGAACGTCTTGGCGCCGTTGCCGGGGCCGAACTCCGCCTTGTCGATGCCGATCTTCGGCAGCATGCACGCGATCTTGTCGGCGACGCCGGTGGTGACGGCGATGCGGGGCATGTCGCCCTCGGTGCGGTTCTTGGGGAGGCGGGTCTTGCTCGCGTCGGTGAACGGCGTGTCGACGCACGCCTTGACCTCGGGGATCGTGACCTGTCGCCGCCACTTGCCGAGCTGCACGACGAGCGGGATGTCCTTGCCGACGGGCACGTCCTTCAGCACGAAGGAGCCGGTGGCGTCGGTGAGCGCGGTCACGATGGGGTCGCCGCTCGCGACCGCGCCGCAGCGGTCGCACGAGACCCCGGTCGGCAGCGCCGCGGGCGTGCCGTTGGGCACGTAGACGATGACGTTGTAGAGCGGCAAGGTGCCGTTCGGCGCGTAGACCTTGCCGGACACCGTCGTGGACTTGCCGCTGTCGCACTTCACCTGCTGGCAGCGGAGACCGGTGCACGTCGGCGTCGTGCCGCCGTCGCCGACGTCGGCGCCGAGCCCGCCTTCTCCGACGTCGGGGTCGAAGCCCCCGTCGCTGGCGTCGAGCGCGCCGTCGACCAGGTCGAGACCCGGGTCCTCGGACTTCGCGGAACACGCCACCGTGAGCAGGAGCAAGGACAGGACGGAACACCGCATGGTGTATAGGTGGCGCCCGGAGGCAGATCGGGTCAAGAGTCGCGGATCTCGCGGGGATCGGGCCGGTTCCGTTGCTAGACTCGTGGCGTCATGCGTCACCTCACCCCCCTCGTCGCCCTCGCCCTCGGGCTCGCCGCCTGCAGCTCGGGAGACACCGCCACCCCGGTCGACGACGCGAGCGTCGACGAGACCACCACCGACGCGACCGCCGAGACGGGCCCGGACGGCTTCGTCGACACGGGCACGGGCGAGGTCACGCCGCTGCCGGACGCGGGGCCCGACACGAGCGTCGACACCGGCCCCATCGTCGCGACGCAGCCGCTCTCGCCGTTCATCGTGGTGGATCAGTTCGGCTACCGCCCGAGCGCCGAGAAGATCGCCGTGCTGCGCTCGCCCAAGAAGGGCTTCGACGTCGGCACCACCTACACCCCCGGCGCGAAGTACGCGGTCGTCGACGCGCACACCAGCAAGACGGTGCTCGAGGGTACGGCCAAGGCGTGGAACGGCGGCGCGACCGACGCCTCCTCCGGTGACCAGGCGTGGTGGTTCGACTTCAGCGCCCTCACCACGCCGGGCGACTACTTCGTGCTCGACACCACCGCCAACGTCCGCTCGGACGTGTTCCGCGTGAACGACGACGTGTACCGTGAGGTGCTCCGCCAGTCGGTGCGCATGTTCTATCACCAGCGCGACGGCATGGCGAAGGACGCCAAGTACGCGGGCGCTGCGTGGGCCGACGGGGCCGCGCACATGGGCGCGGGGCAGGGGCCCTCGTGCGGTTTCTACACCGACGGCTCGGCCAAGAAGGACCTGCACGGCGGCTGGTACGACGCCGGCGACCAGAACAAGTACACGAACTGGGCCGCGAGCGACGCGCTCGAGCTGCTGCGCGCCTACACCGAGAACCCGGGCGCGTTCTTCGACGACTACAACCTCCCCGAGTCGGGCAACGGCGTGGCCGACGTGCTCGACGAGACCAAGTGGGAGCTCGACTGGCTCGTCCGCATGCAGAACGCCGACGGCTCCGTGCTGAGCATCGTCGGCCAGGACGGCACCAAGGACCCGGCGTTCGGCGGCGGCAAGGACACCCGCCCCTCGCTCGCCACCGGCCCGTGCAAGTACGGCCCGGCGACGACCTCGGCGAGCCTCACCACCGCCGCCGTCTTCGCGTACGCGTCGATGGTCTACAAGACGGCCGCGGGCGCCGCGGCGGCCTACCCCGGTTTCGCCGTCGACCTCCTCGCCCGCGCGCAGAAGGCCTGGGACTGGGCCGAGGCGCACCCGAGCAGCACGTTCGCCAACGCCGGCAAGATCGGCGCGGGCGAGCAGGAGGTCGACGACAACGGCCGCAAGCTCAAGCGGCTGCAGGCCGCGGCGCTGCTCTTCGCCGCCACCGGCGCGGCCAAGTACCGCACGTTCGTCGACGCCAACTACAAGTCCGTGCAGTTCACCGCCTCGAGCTACGTCGATTGTTTCGACACCGAGAACTCGGAGAGCCTGCTCGAGTACGCCAGGGCCGCCGGCGCCACCGGCACCGTCGTCACGGACATCAAGACGCGGTACAAATCGGGCCTCGGGAGCGCCCACAACCTCGGCGCCCTCACCGCCGCGCCCGACCCGTTCATGGCCTACCTCTACGTCTACACCTGGGGCAGCAACCAGGTGAAATCGGCCCAGGGCAACCTGCTCTGGGACGCGGTCGCCTACGGGGTGGACCCGAGCGTCACCGCTGACGTCACGCGCGCCGCCGAGCGCTACGTCCACTACGTGCACGGGGTCAATCCGCTGCAGCTCGTCTACCTCTCCAACATGGGAGACTACGGGGCGAACAAATCGATCACCCGGTTCTATCACTCGTGGTTCGCCAAGGGCTCCGACTGGGATGCGGTGGGCGTCTCCAAGTACCCGCCGCCGCCGGGCTATCTCGTCGGCGGACCGAATCCGTCGTACAAGTGGGACGGCTGCTGCCCGGGCGGCTGCAGCGGATTCTCGTGCGGCCCGGCGGTGCCCTCGCCCCCCGCCGGCCAGCCGGATCAGAAGGCCTACAAGGACTTCAACGACCCGTGGCCGCTCAACTCGTGGGAGATCTCCGAGCCCTCCGATGGCTACCAGGCCAAGTGGGTCCGCTTGCTGTCGAAGTACGTGAAGTGAGGAGCCCGACGATGCGCGCATGGTACAGCCTCCCGATTCTCGCCCTACTGCTCGGCTGCTCGAGCGACCCCGCCACGGGCGAAGATCCCGACGCCGGCGACGTCGGCGGGGACGACGCGTTGGACACCGGTTCACCGACCGAGGCCGGAGCCGACGCGACCGACAGCGGCGCCTCCGACACCTCGGGCGACACCGGGACGCCCACGGACACCGCTGCCCCGGCCGACACGGGCGTCGACGCGCCCGTCGGCCCCAAGGCCGACATCCACTACATCGGCCGCTTCGACAAGAACGCCACGCGCGCGCGGTTCGACTGGTCGGGCTCCGCCCTGCGCACGCGCTTCGTCGGCACCGGCATCGACGTGAAGCTCGCCGGCAGCGCGAACCAGTTCCAGGTCGAGATCGACGGCGCACCGACGGCGGTGATCAAGCACGCCGGCGGCACCGTCACCCACTCGCTCGCCAAGGGCCTCACGGACGCCGAGCACGATCTCCTGCTCGTCAAGCGCACCGAGGCCTTCTACTACCCGGTCGACTTCCTCGGCTTCGTGCCCACCTCGGGCAAGCCCTTGGTGCCCACCGCTGCCCGCACGCGGCTCATCGAGGTGATCGGCGACTCGATCACGTGCGGCTACGGCGTGCTCGGCGCCTCCGTCTCCTGCTCCTTCAGCGCCGACACGGAGAGCGCCTACGACGCCTACGGCTCGATCGCCGCGCGCGCGCTGAACGCCGAGGCGGTGATGATCAGCTGGTCGGGCATCGGCGCCTACCGTGACAACGGGGGCAAGACGTCCGAGCAGATGCCCACGCTCTGGACCCGCACCCTCGGCACCGACCCGGCGCCGTGGAGCTTCTCGTACACGCCCGACGCCGTGATCGTCAACCTCGGCACCAACGACTTCGCCAAGGGCGACCCGGGCAAGCCCTACGAGACGGCGATGACCGGCCTCGTGAAGGACATCCGCAAGCGCTACCCGAAGGCCGAGATCTTCCTCGCCCTCGGGTCGATGCTCACCGACCCCGATCTGAGCAAGGCGCGCGCACACCTCGACGCGGTCATCACCGGCCTCGGCGACGCCAAGGTCAGCCGCGTCGAGCTCGGCGTGCAGGATCTCGCCGTCGACGGCGGCGGCTGCGACTACCACCCCAACGTGAAGACCCAGAAGAAGATGGCCGACAAGCTCGTGGTCGCCCTCAAGGCGCGCCTCGGCTGGTAGGTCGATCAGCCGGCGTCGGCTGCGTCGCTCGCGTCGGTCGCTGCGTCGGCGCCCCCGTCTCCGGGGTCTTCGACGGCGTCGACGGAGACGCGCACGTAGTAGTCGGTGCACTGATCGTTGAAGAGGACTATCTCGTCCGCCGTCTGGCGGATGACGACCGCCTGGTTGCCGGCCGCGAACGTCCAGCCGCCGCCCGCGCTGGACTCCGGTTCGGTGGTGAAGGCGAGCCGCACGTCGACGTGCCGAATCTTGTACTTGCTCCCGAACTTGTGGGGGAAGGTGAGCTGGCTGTGACCGTTGAACGAGATGAACGGGCCAGACTGAGGGCTCGACTCGTAGTAGGCGCCGAACGAGCCGAACGAGGTGCTGCCGGTCTCGTGGGTGTACGGCGTGCCCGTGCACGACGGCACGCAGGCCGGGGCGGTGACGAACGCCGTGGCGAGCGCGGCGAGGAACGCGACGCCGGCGAGCGCCTTCAGATCCACTTGACCGCGTCCTTGGCGTGGTAGGTGAGGATGAAGTCCGCGCCCGCGCGGCGGAGGCTGAGGAGCAGCTCGCGCACCGCGCGCGGCTCGTCGATCATCCCGGCCGCGGCGGCGGCCTTGATCATCGCGTACTCGCCGCTCACGTTGTACGCGCCGAGCGGCAGGTCGAACGCCTCGCGCACGCGGTGGAGGATGTCGAGGTACGGCAGGCCGGGCTTCACCATCAGCATGTCGGCGCCCTCTTCGACGTCGAGGCGCGCCTCGCGCATGGCCTCGCGCGCGTTGCCCGGATCCATCTGGTAGCCCGCGCGGTCGCCGAACTTGGGCGCGCACTCGGCGGCCTCCCGGAACGGCCCGTAGAACGCGCTCGCGTACTTGACCGCGTAGGAGAGGATCGCCGTGCCCGCGAAGCCCTCGCCGTCGAGCGCCTTGCGGATCGCGCCCACCCGGCCGTCCATCATGTCGCTCGGCGCGACCACGTCGGCGCCGGCGCGCGCGTGGCAGAGCGCGGCCTGTGCCAGCACCTCGAGGGTGGCGTCGTTGTCGACCTCGCCCTCGGCGGTGAGGATGCCGCAGTGGCCGTGGTCGGTGTACTCGTCCACGCACACGTCGGTCATCACGACGAGCTCGGGGACCGCGTCCTTGATCGCCGCGACGGCCTTCGGCACCGGGCCGTTCGGGTCGTAGGCGGCGGTGCCCCGCGCGTCCTTGGCCTTGGGGAGGCCGAACAGGATGAGGCCGCCCAGACCGAGCGCGACGGCCTCCTTGGCCTCGGCCACCGCGTCGGCGACCGTGATCTGGAAGACGCCGGGCATGGTGCCGATCGGCCGCTTCTCGGTGATGGCCTCGCTGACGAACAGCGGCAGGACGAAATCCGAGGGCGCGACCGTGGTCTCGCGGACGAGCGTGCGCAGGCCTGGGGTCCGGCGGAGCCGCCGCGGCCTCTCCGTGGGGAAGCTCATGGACGGGCGTCTACCACCATCAGCCCGGACGAGCGAGCAGCGGACCGAGGACCTCCTCGTGGGTCGGGAATCGGCCGACCGCGTGCTTCGAGAACAGGGTGCGGCCGTCGACCACCACGTCGAACACGCCGTTGCCGCCCTTCTTCAGCGTGGGCTCGATGCCGGTCTTCTGCTTGATTTCGGCGGCCAGACTGGTCGCCCGGGGGAGGTAGTTTCAGACGACGCAGTAGGTGATCACGATGGTCATGGTGTCTGATACGGTGCACGTTCCATGAACTTCCGCAAGCTCATCGAGCAGGCGATGTTCGAGCTCCGCGACGAGTTCGCGGTGCTCGTCGCGAAGAAACTCGAGGAGCTGATGGGCGACGCTGCGCCCCCCAGACAGGGAGCCGAGGGGCGCCGCGGCAAACCCGCGAAGCGACCGGCCAAGAAGGCGGAAGGTCGTCGCGCGCGGGCACCGGGCGCACACATGGTCGAGCTCCGCGACAAGTTGCTCGCCGCGCTGGCCGACGGTGCACCCCGCAAGCGCGCCCAGATCCTCGAAGAAGCGGGCATCTCCGCCGACGAAGCCGTGCGCGTCGCCACCGTGCTCCGCCGCCTCAAGGACGAGGGGCTCCTGGTGATGAAAGGCACGAAGGCGTCGGCCACCTACACCCTGCGCGCGTCTTCTCGCTAGTGCGATCCACGACTTTCGGCGGTGGTGAGCGGTCGACGGACGTTGACGCCCTTTGGCCGGGCCTCGTAGGCTCGTTCGAGTTCGATGTCGGGGCGTGACGAGGCGGCTGGAGGCAACGCGTGAGCGACGGCGAGGAGAAAACCCGCGTCACGTCGATCCTCAGTCCGAACCAGGGCAACATCGCCGGGCGGGGGGACTGCCTCGTCACGATCTACGCCAAGGACCCGGCCCAGCTCGGCAAGCGCTACGTGCTCGAGGCGTCGCCCACCACCGTGGGCCGCGGCCACGACAACTCCATCGTGCTCGACAGCGACTCGGTGTCCCGCAAGCACTGCCACATGGAGCGCGGCTCCAACGGGTGGTTCGCGGTCGACGACGGCTCCACCAACGGCACCTACGTCAACGACGACCAGATCAGCGCCCCCACGCGCCTGCACAGCGGCGACCGCATCAAGGTCGGCCCCACGATCTTCAAGTACCTCTCGGGCACCGACGTCGAGTCGCTCTACCACGAGGAGATCTACCGCATCACCATCATCGACGGCCTCACCGGCGCCCACAACAAGCGGCACCTGTTCGAGGCCCTCGAGAAGGAGATCACCCGGGCCCGGCGCTACGGCCGCGACCTCGCGTGCATCATGTTCGACATCGACCACTTCAAGAAGGTCAACGACACGCACGGACACCTCGCCGGCGATCACGTCCTCAAGGAGGTCGCCCGCGTCGTGCGCTCGCGGCTCCGCGGCGAGGAGACCTTCGCACGCTACGGCGGCGAGGAGTTCTGCATCGTCGCCCCCGAGACCCCGATCGACGGCGCGCGCACCCTCGCCGAGGACTGCCGCAAGCGCGTCGCGGAGAAGCCGTTCATCTTCCAGAACGAGAACATCAGCTGCACGATCAGCCTCGGCATCGCCATGCTCGTCGAGAGCGACAAGGACGGCGTCAGCTTGATCAAGCGCGCCGACGAGCAGCTGTACGCGGCCAAGCGCGGCGGGCGCAACCGCGTCGAGGGCTAGACCGAGCGGCAGCGGTGGCGGCGGCCGCCGAATCGCCGCCTAGAACCGCCAGTGCTAGGCTGGCAGGCCGTATGTCGGAGCCCACCCGCGCCTCGGTTCCGCCGCCGGTCTCGCCGGCTGCGTCCCCGGTCGGCAGCGCGACCGCGCTGGCGCCGCCGGCGGCCGTCGCGGGTCAGGCCGCCGGGGGCAGCGGCATCGTTCGGCTGCGGGAGCTGATCTCCGGGAGAGCCACGGCCGTGGTGGCCTCCGTCGAGGGGGACGACCGCGGCGCCGTCGCGGCCCACGCCGAGCGCCTGCTCCGCCAGCGCCTCGGCTCGCTCGACCAGAGCCCCGACATGGCCTTCGTCCACGCGCGGCGCCTCGACGACGGCGCGCTGGTCGACGGCATCGCCAACCACCTCGGCGTCGCCTTGCAGACCTCGCGGGTCCCGGTCGTCGCCGAGCGCATCGCCGAGCGCCTCCGGCGCCCGGGCACCGCGGTCACGGTCCTCCTCGACGAGCCGGCGCGCGCGACCGGCAGCTGGTCGGAGCTCGTGCTCCGCGATCTGCTCACGGCGCTCGCCATGGACCAGACCCCGACCGCGCGCCTCGTGGTGGTCGGTCCGCCGTCGTGTCCGGTGCTCTCCACCCTCGGCCTGCCGATCGTCATGATCGAGGGTGAGCTCGCGGCGCCGGAGCTCTGGTCGTGGATCGACGCCGTCGCGGTCGACGTGGGGCGAGGCCTCGCGGGTCGCGGGATCGCCGGCAAGGTGCCGCGCCTCGCCACGCTCGAGGCGCGGCTCGATCAGGTGCGCGATCTCGTGCTCCAGCCGCTCGACAGCGAGCTCCGCGACGCACCGGTCGGGCAGGGGCTCGGCTCACCCTGGGCCTGCGTCGCGCGCGCCGAGCTCGCCCTCGCCGAGGGCGACCACGAGGCCGCAGCGCAGGCCATGACGCGGGCCGAGGAGCTCGCCGACGACCCCGACGCGCGCCGCGACGTGAGCCTCCGGTTCGTGGAGCTGCTCGAGCCGCTGCAGCCCGAAGACCGCCTCCTCCACGCGCAGAAGTGCGTGCAGCGCGCGCTCGAGGGCGTCGACGCCGACGAGGCCGTGCGCTGGGCGCGGGTCGCCGTGCGCGCCGGCGAGGCCGCGCGCGTCTCGGACGCGATCATGGCCGGCCTCCTCGAGTCGCAGGGGCGCGCGCTCATCGCCAAGGGCGACGTCGTCATGGCGCGCGCCGTCCTCGCGCGCGCCCGCGAGCGCGGCCTCGCCGGGCAAGTCGACGCCGATCTCCTGGCCGCCATCGCGGTCGAGACGGGCGAGGCCGCCTACCTCGCCGGAGACATCGCGAGCAGCGAGTCCGAGGCGCGCCGCGCGCTCGGTCAGGCCGGGGTGTCGGCCGCGGTGCGCCTCCGGGCCCGCAACGTCCTCGGCAAGCTGCTGCTCTCGCGCGGGCTCTGGGACCAGGCCGACGCGCACTTCGCGGCCGACACCAGCGAGGCGGCCCGTCTCGGTGAGCACGTGGCGGAGCTCCGCGCCATGCTCAACCGCGCGATCGCGCTCCTCTGGGCCGAGCGCCTCGACGAGGCCGAGGGCCTGTTCGAGCAGGTGCGCGAGGCGGGGCGCATCGCGAGCCTGCCCCACGCGCAGTCTCTCGCGCTCGAGAACCTCGCCGTCATCGCCGAGCGTCGCCGTCAATATGGCCTCGCGCTCGAGCGCTACCTGCAGGCGGTGTCGGGGCTGCGCCGCATCGGTCAGGCGTCGATGCTCGGCACGATGGCCCACAACCTCGGCTACCTCTACCTGCGCCTCGGCGACGTGACGCAGGCCGCGGCGATGGCCCGGTTCGCCGAGAGCCTCTTCAAGCGCGGGCTCGCGGCGCCCGTCGTCGCGCAGGGCGACGACCTGCGCGCCCGCATCGCGGCGAGGGTCGGGCGCAACGAGGAGGCCCTCTCGGCGCTGTCGCACGCGCGCGAGATCCGTCGCGCGAGCGGCGATCAGGTGGCCGACTGCGACGTGCTCGAGGCGCGGCTCGCCCTCGACGATGGCGACGTGCGGGGCGCGCGACTCGCCCTCGATCGCGCGAGCGGCGTCGACCCGGCCCCACGCGCGAAGGCGGAGTACGCGCTGGTCGAGGCCGAGTGGATGCGCGCCAACGGCGAGGGGGCCAGCGAGGTCCTGGTCGCGGCGCGCGAGGCGCTCGCCCTCTGCCGCGCGTCGGGCGACGAGGACATCGTCGTCGAGGCCCACCTCTTGGTCGCCGAGGTCGCGCGAGTCATCGGTGATCGCGAGCTCCTCATCGCCCACGTCGAGGCGGCGGGCGCGGTGCGCGACGCGATGCTGCGCGAGGTCCCCGACAGCCACCGCTCGATGTTCCTCGGCCGCCCCGACATGATCCGGCTGGTCAAGCTCGAGCGCCTGCTCGAGAGCGAGCCAGGACCGATCGGCGCGCTCGTGCCGGCGGGAGCGCTGCCCGAGTCCACGATGGTGCGCCTGCGCGCGCCCAACACCACCGGTCCGCGGCGCATCGTCGGCAACGACCCCGCGCTCCGCGCCCTGCTCTCCGCGGTGCGGCGCGTGGCCCCGAGCGACACGACGGTCCTCATCCACGGCGAGTCGGGTACCGGCAAGGAGCTCGTCGCCGAGGCGCTGCACTTCGCGAGCGACCGCGCGCAGGGCCCGATGGTGAAGGTCAACTGCGCGGCCCTCGTCGAGACCCTCCTGCTCTCCGAGCTCTTCGGGCACGAGAAGGGCGCGTTCACCGGCGCCACGGCCCGCCGCCGCGGTCGCTTCGAGCTCGCCGACGGGGGCACCCTGTTCCTCGACGAGATCGGCGACATCTCCCCGCGCACCCAGGTGGCGCTCCTCCGCGTGCTGCAGGAGAAGACCTTCGAGCGCGTCGGCGGCACGACCCCGATCCGGGTGGACGTCCGCGTGGTGTGCGCGACCCACCGCGATCTCGCCACGATGGTCACGCGCGGCGAGTTCCGCGAAGACCTGTACTACCGCCTGCGCGGCGTGCAGCTCGTCGTGCCCCCGCTCCGCGCGCGTCTGTCGGATCTCGCGGAGCTCTGTCGCGACCTGCTCGAGCGGCTCGCCGCCGAGGCGCGACCGCACGGGGGCACGCACGGCATCGCGCGCGGCATCACCAAGGAGGCGCTCGACCTGCTCGCCGCGCACAAGTGGCCGGGCAACGTGCGCGAGCTCGAGAACGTCCTGCGCGCGGTGGCGCTGCTCGCGGACGGACCCGACATCACGGTCCAGGACCTCGTCGAGCACGTCGACGTCCTGCGCAACCTCGAGCCGGCCCGGCTGGAGACCCGCGCCGAGCCGATCGTTCCGTCCAGCCGGGGTCCGCTCTCCATGGCGCCTATATCCGTCCCGGACGAAATGGACGGAGACGACGAAGGGGGAGGAGCCCTGCCTGCCTCCGAGGCCAGCGCCACGGCGATCGCGTATGGACAGATCCGGTCCGGCGCGGTTAGCCTGTTCGAGATGAAGCGGATGATCGAGCGAGATTGCATTGCGCGTGCGCTCGCAGAAACCCGTGGCAACATCACGCGCGCTGCGTCACTCTTGGGGATGAAACGCCCGAGGCTGTCTCAGCTCGTCAAGCACTACGGCCTCTCGGCCATGTTCACCGAGGGAACATGAACTCCGCATCGCGTCACTCC
>JAEUKC010000167.1:0-24237 GCA_016794445.1 Myxococcales bacterium | reverse complement strand
CCATCGTGCAGCTCGCGGCGAGCGCCAGATCGCCGCCGGCGTCGCCGCTGTACTTGCCGCCCTTGGACGGGTCGGACGTCCAGGTCAACGTGCTGCCCGGGGCGATGACGGGGCACGACGTCGCGGCCGGGGCGCCGGTGGAGTCGAGGCGATAGCCGACGCCGCCGCTGATCGTGTCGCGGGGGAGGAGGTGCGCCTTGTCGTCGGTCGCCTTGGTGCTGAGCGCGGGCGCGCAGGCGCTCGTGCCGTACGAGCCGAGCGACGAGCTGATGAGGGCGACGTGCACGTCGTCGGCGCGCTTGCCGTCGGCGCCCGGCGTCGTGAGCGCGTGCAGCATCGCGGGGAGGCGTTTCGCGAGGATGCGCTGCTTGTCGGACATCGAGAACGAGTTGTCGACGACGAACAGCACGTCGACCTTGTTGGTCGGCGTGACGGGGACGTCGGGCGGCGGCTCGATCGTGTCGGGCGCGACGTCCGGGATCGCGCCGTCCGGGGTCGCGCTGTCGGGGATGGCGCCGTCGACCGCCGTGTCGGGGGCCGTCGAGTCCAGGCCGCCGTCTTCGGTCGTCGCTGGGGTCACGGTGCCGCCGCAGGCGGCGAGGACCAAGGGGGCCAACAGCGAGAGGGCGGTGAGGCGAGAAGACATGGGGGCTCCTGTCGAGGGTTCGGCCGGCGTCTGCAGTGGTCGTGCCACGGCGACCGCTGTCCCGGTCTTGGGCGTTCCACTCGGGATCCGTCAGTCCATGCGCAGGAATCGTGCGCAAGAGCGTGCTGTGTCGCGTTCGCACCACACCACGGCGTTCTCGCTGGGAACCCGCGGTCACGCGAGCGGCCTGCGGCCTCACGCTCGACGCTGAGCGCCGGGTCGGACGCGGCGCACGGGTCTTGGTGCACGTCCCCACCCCAAGCGTGTACCGTCGCGTCGATGGGGAAACCGCTGTCCTTGCGGGGCTGGATCGTCCACGCACTGTTCCTCCTGGCCGCCTTCGGCGGTGGTCTGCTGCTGTTCCTGTCGCGCGTCGGTGCTCAGCCCGCGCCGCCACCCAGACCCGCGAAGGTCGGGGTGGGGCTGCACGTCGCGAGCGCGAGCGCCACCGCGCCTGCCAGCCCCGCGTCAGCCAGCCTGGCCGCGAGCGCCAGCGCGCCGCCCCCGCCGTCCGCCGACCCTGCGCCGAGCGCGAGCGCGCCGACGCCGCTCGACCTCGCCGTGGTGGGCCCGAAGGGGGGCGTCCCCGTCCAGCCCGAAGGTCACTACCGGTCCCCGTTCGCCAACCCGAAGTGGGGGCCGCCGACCAAGGTGCAGGTAGGAGCGCTGATGCAGGCGATCCGCAACTACGACATCAAGCTCGGCACGTTCGAGGCCGACTTCCATCTCGGCCTGTGGAGCGAGAAGGCGATGCCTCCGATGGACCTCACCTTCCCCAACGGCAAGGTGGACACCAAGGAGGTGCTCGCCGACAAGCCGACCTTCAAGCTCTACCGGATCGTCGGCACGTTCCACGCGCCCCCGGACCTGCGCAAGTACCCCTTCGACGCGCAGGAGCTCCAGGTCGAGATCGAGGAGGACAGCTCGGGCTTCGACGTCGTGCGCTTCCAGCCCTCGCAGGAGCACACCAACCTCGACAGCGACTTCGGCGTGATCGGGTGGGACGTCATCTACGTGGAGGCGCGCTCGCTCGCGCACTACTACCCGGACCGCTTCGTCGGGGACGACCTGTACTACAGCAAGTACATCCTCCGGATCGGCATCGAGCGGTTCGGCACCGCGGCCATCTTCACCGTCTACGTGCCCGCGATCGTCATCGTGCTGATCGCCCTGTTCGGCATGTGGGTTCCGCCCGACGAGATGGAGGTGCGGGCGAACGCCGGCCCCCCGATGCTGGCGGCGGCCGTGCTGTTCCATTTCTCTCTCATGCAGTCGCTCCCCGCGACGCCGTACCTCACCAAGGCCGACAAGCTGATGCTGGGGGTGTACGTCTCGCTGCTGCTCGGGATCGCGAGCACCTGGCTGTTCTTCGTGTTCGACACCAAGCACTGGCGCCGCCTCTTCCGCGTCGCCCGGGCGACCGTGCCGCCGCTCACGGCCGGGGTGCTGGCCGTCGCGATCCTCGCCTAGCGCGGGTCAGCGCACGCGGAACCACGGGCACTTGGTCAGGAGCTCTGCCGAAGGGCGGCGCTCGCACCGGAAGCCGACCGTGGCGCTGTGGACCACGAGGTCGGTGCAGACCTGGACCACCGAGAACGAGGCCTCGTCGTTCGGATCGCGCTTCCTCGTGCAGCCGGCGACGTCGGTCACGCTGAAATCCCACGTGCCGTCGTCGCGCTGCAGGTGACGGACGGTGACCGGGACCTTCTCTCCTGGCTTGTGCTTGGCCATGCACTCGGCGAAGTCTCGGGGGCCACGCACCGTCTTGCGCTGCTCGCCCGGGCAGTCGACGAAGGACATCTCGACGTCCAGCGTCAGCACGTTGCCGGCGTCGTCGCGCCGGATCGGCTCCACGCGCAGGAGCTCGATCCGGGAGGTGTAGTCCCGCGGCGCGCGGGAGCAGGACAGGAGGGGAGCTGCGAGCAGGAGCAGGACGGGCCGCACGCCCCGGAACATAGCCGAACCGGGGCGCGCGCGGTTCCTAGCCCACGATGGGCGCGGTCGTGCCCTTGGTGGGCTCGCTCGGCACCGGGGTGGCCTCGGCGCGGTCGGGCTCGAGCGCCGCGGCGAGCACCTCGCGCATCTCCTCGGCGAAGAACACCTCCATGTGGTCGAGCACCTCCTTCGGGATCTCGTCGAGATCGCGCTGGTTCTTCTTGGGCAGGATCACCCGCGTGATCCCGGCGCGGTGGGCGGCGAGCACCTTGGCCTTGATGCCGCCGACCGGCAGCACGCGACCGCGGAGCGTGCACTCGCCGGTCATCGCCGTGTCGGGGCGCACCCGACGCCCGGTGAGCAGCGACGTGAGGGCGGTGAACATCGTCACGCCGGCCGAGGGGCCGTCCTTGGGCACGGCGCCCGCGGGGACGTGGATGTGCAGGTCGTCCTTCTCGAGGCGCGCGAGGTCGATCCCGAGCTCGTCGGCGTGGCTGCGCACGTAGGTGAGCGCCGCGCGTGCCGACTCCTTCATGACGTCGCCGAGCTGGCCGGTGATCTCGAGGTGGCCCTTGCCGCCGGGCATGCGCGACGTCTCGATGAAGAGGATGTCGCCGCCCACCGGGGTCCACGCGAGTCCGGTCGCGACGCCGGGCACCGAGGTGCGCTCGGCGACGTCGGCGAAGTAGCGCACCTTGCCGAGGATGGCGGCGAGGTCGGCCACGTCGACCGTGCGGGTGACCGGCTTCTCGTCGCGCTTGCGCATCACGTCGAGCGCCACCGAGCGGCACAGCTTCGTGATCTCGCGGTCGAGCTGGCGGACGCCGGCCTCGCGGGTGTAGTCGCGGACGATCGTCTGCAGCGCCGCGTCGGTCACGCCGAGCGCCTCCTCGGAGAGCCCGTGCTGCTTCACGCGCTTCGGGAGCAGGTGGCTCTTGGCGATGGCGACCTTCTCGTCGGCCGTGTAGCCGGCGAGCTCGACGATCTCGAGGCGGTCGCGGAGCGGCGCCGAGAGGTTGCCGAGGTCGTTCGCGGTGCAGACGAACAGCACCTCGGAGAGGTCGAACGGCAGCTCCATGTAGTGGTCGACGAACGACTTGTTCTGCTCGGGGTCGAGGATCTCGAGCAGCGCCGCCTCGGGCGACCCGCGCCAGCCGCTCCCGAGCTTGTCGATCTCGTCGAGCAGGATGACCGGGTTCTTCACCTTCACCTTCTTGAGGGCGTGCACGATGCGGCCCGGGAGCGAGCCGACGTAGGTGCGCCGGTGGCCGCGGAGCTCCGCCTCGTCGCCGACGCCGCCGAGCGAGACGCGCACGAACGGCCTCCCCGTCGCGTCGGCGATGGACTGGCCGAGCGAGGTCTTGCCGACGCCGGGGGGGCCCGCGAGGCAGAGGATGGTGCCGCGGCTCTCGCCGGTGAGCGCGAGGACGGCCATGTGCTCGAGGATGCGCTTCTTCACGTCGCCGAGGCCGGCGTGGTCGGCGTCGAGCTTGGCCGAGATGGCGTCGAGGTCGTTCTTGGCCTCGGCGCGGGTGTTCCACGGGAGCTCGACGATCCACTCGAGGTAGTTGCGGATGACGTGCGCGTCGGGTCCGGGCTGCCCGCTGAGGCGACGCAGCTCGCGGTCGGCGACCTCGCGCACCTCGGTGGGCAGATCGGCGGTGGAGAGGCGCTCGCGGAGCTTCTCGATGTCGGTGTCCTTGTCGCCCTCGTCGCCGAGCTCCTTCTTGAGCGCGCGGATCTGCTCGCGCAGGATCGCCTCGCGCTGGTTCTTGCCGAGCTCCTTGCGGACGTCGGCCTCGACCTTCTGCTTCACCTCGGCGACCGTCTTGGCCTCGGTGACGAGGCTCGCGACGAGGCGCAGGCGGGCGACGACCTCGGGCTCGTCGAGGACCTGGATCTCCTTGTCGGAGGGGAGGCCGAGGGCCGCGGCGACGCGGTCGGCGAAGATGCCGGGCTCGTCGCCGCGGGTCGCGAGGACCTGGGCGAGCGCGCCGCCCTGCGCAGCGATCTCGGCGAGGTGCTGGCGGAGGGCCAGCGCGAGCGCCTCGGCCTCACCGGCGTCGCTGACCGTCTCCTCGAGCTTCTCGCCCTCGGCCTGCCAGAACGGGTCGCGGCGCACGAGGTCGCCGAGCTGGAACCGATCGAGGCCCTCGAGCGTCAAACGGTATTCGGCCGCCGACAGGCGCACCACCTCGGCCACCCGGGCAAAGGTGCCACGGTCGAACAGATCGGCGCGGGTCGGCTCCTCGGCCTTGCCGTTCTTCTGGGTGACGACCCCGATCACGTCGCCCACGTGCAACGACTGCACGAGGGTGACCGAACGCTCGCGCCCGACGGGGAACGTGAGCACGGTGCCCGGGAACAGGACGCCGTTGCGGAGGGGAAGGAGAGAGAACGGCAGAACGGGCACGGGTGCCCCGCCACGCAGCTTGGCCATGTTTGCTCCTCGGGGGCAGCCCGCACAACCGCGTCCGCCCTTTGATGGGAGCAAGGTAAGTGCCGAATGCATCCCCGCAACGGGGGCTACCCGATCGGATGGGTCGTGAAACCTGCGCGAACCAGCCTGCCCCGGCCCCGCTCTCGATGCGCCCGGCTCAAGAACCCACGTAGAAGGCGACGCCGGCGAGCTTGAGGCCCTTCGGCTCGCGGCGGAACCAGAGGTGCGTGCTGCCCGGGCCGTCGACGTCGGTCACGCACGCACCGCCCACGCAGCGCATCTCGGCGCAGCCGACCTTGGAGAGCATGTTCTTGTCGACCTTGTCGGCGGGCGTGACGATCGGGTGCAGCGTGGGCTGGAACGGCTCGTCGAACTGCAGCACCACCGCGTCTTTCGCCGCGGCTGCGCGGAAGCCCTTGAGCGTGCCGAGCGTGCCCGCCACCTTGCAGGCCTCCGCCTCGGTGACCTTGGGATCCTCGAAGCCGACGACGGCCGCGAGCTGCGCGTCGAGGTTCGGGGCCTGGAGGAGCGCGAGCGAGAAGCGGGCGTCGGCGAACACGTCGCGCTGGTTGACCGAGCGCGGCCCGAGGAGGAGCAGCGCGTGCTTCTCGGGCTTGGCGGCCTCCTTGCCCCGGGTGCGGCGGATCAGCACGTCGGTCGCTCCGTCGGCGTTGGCGTCCACGAAGCGCGCCTCGAACTGCCAGGCCTCTTCGCCACAGCACGACATCGCGTGGGCCGGGAGCATGCGCGCATACGGGCCGTCCGTGATCACGAGCCAGGGGGTCGGGTCCTGGTCGAGGGTGACCACGCCGATCGTGCCGGCCGCACCGCGCAGCGGCGCCTCGGCGATCACGGTGATCCTGGCGTCGGTGAGGCGCATGGCGGCGGCGAGCGTGGCCTTGGGGTCGTCGTGGGCCGCGACCGGCAGGGGCTTGTTCTTGGGCACGGGCGCCGCGAGCGGCGGCGCGATCTTGGGCGCGTGCTTGCCCTTCTTGTGCTTCTTCTCCTTCGGGGCCTTCTTGGCGGCGGCGGTCGCCGCGCCCGTGGCCGGCGGCGCGCCGAGATCGAGGAACGCGCCGACGTGCAGCTGGCCCTTGGCGTCGCGCTCGAACAGCACCGCCGCGGTGCCCGCCTGGCACGTGAGGTCGAAGCAGTAGCTGTCCTTCACGAGCGCCTGCACGAGCGCGAGCATCTGCTTGGCCCGCGCGTGCTTGGCGAAGCCCTTGTCGTCGACGTGCTCGGTCGCGCGCACGAACGCGCCCTGGAACTGCTCGATCACGTCGACCCCGCCCTTGACGAGGTGCTTGCCGAGCGCGTCGACCGACTTGCTCGCGGCGACCAGCAGCTTCTTGCGCTCGACCTCCAGGTTCGTCGGCTCGGGGGCCTTGCGCGCGAGCACCGCCGCGGCGATCGACTTCGGCGAGATCTCGTGGCGGATCTCCCAGAGCATCTCGGTGGTGAACGCGCCGTCCTCGCGCAGCGTCCACGCGCCGACGAGGCCCGCCGGCTGATCGAGCGCGGCCAGCGACTCGAAGATCACGTAGGCCTGCCCCGCGTCGACGAACACGTCGCGCACCTTGACGGCGGTCGGGATCTCGATGGGCCGGAACTTGCCGCTCGTGTCCTCGAGCCACGCGACCTGCGCGGCGTTGCCCTCGCCGAGGAACACGACGGACTTGTGGTCGGCGACACCCGGCAGCGGGAAGGGGCCCGCGACGATGGTGCCGCGCGCCTTGACCGCGGCGAGCGGGTCGGGGGGCGGTGGGGGAGGCGTCGAAGCCGAGGCGCTCGCGACCGGCGTGGCCGAGGACGACGCGCTCGCGACAGCGACCGGCGTCTTGGGCGGTGGTTGCGCCGCGGGCTCGCACGCGCCGAACAGAAGGAACGAGACACCCAACGTCACGATCGAACGCCGCATAGGACTAGGCTGGCTCCTGGGGGCGGGCATGGTACCCCTCGCGGAACGCTCGGCCAGGGGATCTTGATCCCTCGGTCGTGAAGGCCGTTCTACAGCACGGCGCCGAGCGGCGCGGCGATGCAGCGGCGACTCAGCGCCATCGCCTCCTTGCCGTCGTGGAGCAGCACGCCGAAGGGCGCCCGTGGCCCCAGCTCCTCGCAGAACGCTTCGATCCCCCGCGCGTCGTCCACCCGCGGGTGCCTCGTGGCCTTGACCTCGATGGGCAAGAGCCGGCGGCCGTGCTCGAGCACGAAGTCGACCTCCTGGTTGCTGGCGGTCCGGTAGTGGTGCAGAGCGGGCTTGACGGGCTCTGTCTCTCGATAGGTGAGCAGGTCGTTCGCCACCAGGCACTCGAGCCACGCCCCGAGGTTCGGCTCGGCGTCCAGGGTCGACCCGTCGTGGATGCCGGCGAGGTGGAGCGCGAGCCCCACGTCGCCGAAGTAGAGCTTCGGCGCCTTCACGAGGCGCTTGGTGCGCGTCTCGCCGAAGGCGCCCACGAGGTGGACCAGGAACGTGCTCTCGAGGAGTCCGAGCCAGCGCTTGGCGGTGGGCGCGCTCACCGCCGCGTCGCGCGCGAGGTCGGCGTGGTTCACGAGCCCGCCGGTGCGCAGCGCACACAGGCGGGTGAATCGCAGGAAGGCGCCGAGGTCGGCCACCTGGGCCAGATCGCGCAGGTCGCGCTGCACGTAGGTGTCCACGTAGCCGTCGAACCAGATCGCGCGGCTCTCGGGGTCCTTCTCGAGCGCCGCCGGTGGCAGGCCCCCCTCGAGCGCCGCCGACCGCCAGTCGAGACGCTCGGGCCTCTCGGCGAGGACCTCGAGCGCCGCCGCGCGACTCGGTGCCCGGACGAGCCCACTCCACGGCGACGGGCTCTGGGCCTTTCCACGCTTCTCGCGCTCGGTCATCGGCCGCAGCACGAGGTGTACGGCGCGGCCGGCGAGAGAGTCCGAGGCCCCCTTGTGGACGTCGAGGTTGGCGGAACCCGTGAGCAAGAAGCGACCCGGGGTGCGCTGCTCGTCCACGGCCCGCTTGATCGCGAGGAGCAGCGAGGGCGCGCGCTGCACCTCGTCGAGGGTCAGCGGGTCCTTGCGGTCGACGAGGGCCTCCGGCTCGCGCAACGCACGGTCCAGCGTGGTGAGCGCGTCGAGCGTCTCGTAGCTGCGGAGGTCGGCGCCCGCGAACGAGCGCACCAACGTGCTCTTGCCCGTCTGGCGAGGCCCCATCACGACGACGACGGGGGAACGCCGCAACCGATCCACGAGGACCGGCTCGACGAAGCGATAGACAGTACTGTCCAATGTATCATGTTCGATTATCGTATCTGTCGCGGCCGGTCAACCTGCTGAGGTTGCTCGCCGCGGCCCGCCCTCGTACGAACGCGCGGTGACCCCGCGCGTCGCGCCGTGGCTGGTGTTGCTGGTGGGGTGTCGCGCGCCAGTCGCGACACCCGCGAAGCAGCTCCCGACCCCGAAGGAGCTCTGCGCCCACCTCGCGGCCCTGCAGGAGGCGACCAGCGACGAGTCGTGCGTCGACAAGCTCGACCAGTGGCGCGCCGAATCCCCTGCGCACTATGCGTGCGCGGCGCCGTGCATGCGCGACGCGAAGACCTCCGAGGCCGCGCAGCTGTGCCTCACCACGTGCCCACGCGGCGATCCCGGTTCGACCGATCTCGATGGGGAGGCGACGCGCAACCTCCACCGGATCCACGCCGCGTCCGTCTCCGCCTACGCGCGCGACGAGCGCTTCTGCCCCTCGTCTCCAGCGCCGATCCCCTCGACCCTCGCCGCTGCGTCGACCAAGTACGCGACCAAGCCGGAGGACTGGGCGGCGCCGACCTGGAGGTGCCTGGACTTCGCGGCCGAGGGCGCGCTCGCGCACCAGTACGAGTACACATGGAACGGCCTGTCAGGCCCGGAGGCGCGCTACGAGGCGACCGCGCGCCGGCGGCTCTCCGACGGGCGGACGCGCACGTTCCGCCTGCGGGGCCGTCACCAAGGTCGGTCAGGTGGTGCGCGAAGACCTCACGATGGCGGACGAGTGAGCCTCGGCTAGCCTGCGTAGCGATGGCCATCGAGTTCGAGGTGCTGGAGACGTTCGACGACGCCCGCGGCACGGCGTTCGAGCCGGTGGGCAGCGACGCCCTCGCGGGCTTTCGGAACGTGCACGTCGTGCTGACCGAGCCCGGCCACGTGCGCGGCAACCACCGCCACGCTCGCGGTGTCGAGACCCTGATCGTCCGCGGCCCCGCGCTGCTGGTCACCGACGAGGGCGGTGCCCGCGAGACCCGCGAGATCGCGCCGGACCAGGTGGTGCGCGTCCGCCTCGGCCCCGGCGTCGCCCACGCGGTGAAGAACACCGGCGACCATCCGATGCTCATCGTGTCGTTCGGGACCGAGCCCTTCGACCCGACGAACACCGAGCGACACGTGTTGCTGGCCTAGCTAGCGACGGGCGATCCCCTCGAAGAACGTGGTCTCGAGGAGCTTGCCGTAGCGCCGCACGCGCGCGTCGTCGGCGGGGATCTGCCCGGCGACCATCAGCGAGGAGAGCCCGTGCACGAGCGCCCACGCAGCGAGCGCGAGCTCCCGCGCCGAGAGATCCTGCCGCACCACGCCTGCGCGGCGCGCCTCCTCGAGCGTGTCCTTCAGGATCGCCAGCGCACTAGCCTGTCCCACCACGGGGTCATCGGCGCCGCCGAGCGGGTTGTGCAGCATGAGCCGGAACCGGTGTGGCTCGTCGATCGCGAACCGCAGGTACGCGTCGCCGAGGGCCCGCACCCGCTTGCGCGGGTCGTCGCCGGCCGCCGCGAGCGAGGCCTGCGCTGCCTCGGCCAGCGCGAGGAACCCCTCGCTGCGCAGCGCCTCGAGCAGCTCCGCCTTGCCCGCGAAGTGGCGGTACGGCGCGTTGTGGGTGACGCCCGCGGCGCGCGCGAGCTCGCGCAGCGTGAAGTCGAAGGCCCCCCGCTCCGCGAACAGCGCCACGGCCGCGTCGAGCAGCGTGCGGCGCAGGTTCCCGTGGTGGTAGGCGCGCGGCACGGGGGCACTCTAGGCGGTGATGTGGACACACGCAACATCGGGCTCGACAAGCGATGTGGACAGTGTCAACATGGGGGCATGTCGGTCACCACGAGCCCCTCCACGTCCTCCCGTCGCGCCCGCGGATCGATCGAAGACCGGGTCGACGTCGCCATCGTCGGCGCCGGCCTCGGCGGCCTCGTCGCCGCCGCCCGCCTCGCGCAGGCCGGCCGCCGCGTCGCGGTGTTCGAGGGGCACTACGTGGCTGGCGGCTGCGCCACCCAGTTCTCGCGCGGTCCCAAGAGCGCGCGGTACCACTTCGACGTCGGCCTCCACTACGTCGGCGACTGCGGTCGCGACGGGCAGATCCCCCGTCTGCTCGACGAGGTCGGCGTCCACGTCGACTTCCGCCCGATGGACCAGGACGGCTTCGACACGCTGGTGTTCCCCGGCCTCGAGTTCCGCATCCCCGCCTCCACCGAGGCCTATCGCGCGCGCCTCCGCGACACGTTCCCGAGCGAGCGCCGGGCCATCGACCGCTACGTGAACCTCGTCGAGGCCGTGATGACGGCGGCGCGCACCATGGACCGCGGTGGCCGCCCCGCGCTGCGCGACTGGCCTTCGCTCGCCCTCGCCGGCCTCCGCCTCGCTCCCCACAAGAACGCCACCATCGGCGCCGTGCTCGACGCGTGCGGCGCGCGCGACCCGGCCCTGCGCGCCGTGCTCCTCGGCCAGAGCGGTGACTACGGCCTGCCGCCCAGCAAGGTCAGCGCGATGCTGCACCTCGGCCTCGCGGGGCACTACTTCCGCGGCGCCTACTACCCCGAGGGCGGTGGACAGGTCATCGCGGACCGCCTCGCGGCGCGCATCGAGGCGCTCGGCGGTGCCGTGCACCTGCGCCGTCCGGTCGAGAAGATCCTGATCGAGAACGGCCGCGCCGTCGGCGTGCGCCTGCCCCCCAAGGCCGGCGGCGCCGCGCGCGACGTCCGCGCCGACGTGGTGCTCTCGAACGCCGACCTCAAGCGCACCCTGCTCGAGCTGGTCGGGCCCGAGCACCTGCCGTCGGATCTGGTCACGCGCACCCGCGACTACGAGATGGCCGCGGCCCTGCAGATCACCTTCCTCGGGATCGAGGGCGCGCTCGCCGGCATGCGCGCCACGAACTACTGGCAGTTCGACTCGTTCGACATGGAGGGGTTCTACCGCGACGACCCGACCGGCCCGATCACGACCCACGGCTGCTACGTCACCAGCGCCTCGCTCAAGGACCCGAAGAACGCCGCGCACCACGCGCCCGCCGGCGTCACCAACGTCGAGGTCATGACGGTGGTGCCCGGTTCGCTCGAGCGCTTCGGCGTCTCCCCGCGCGACGCCGAGTCGTGGGACTACCGCAAGAACGAGCGCTACCGGGCCATCAAGGAGGCCCTCGAGGAGGACATGGTCGCGCGCCTCGACGGCATGTTCCCCGGCGCCAAGGGCCGCGTCGTGTTCCAGGAGTCGGCGACGCCCGTGAGCCACGTGCGCTACACGGGCGCGACGGACGGAACCGGGTACGGCATCGCCGCGACGCCGGGGCAGTTCTTCGACAAGCGCCCGGGCTACCGGACGCCGATCGCGGGGCTCTACCTCTGCGGCGCCTCCACCCGCGCGGGGCACGGGATCGTCGGCGCGATGTCGAGCGGCAAGGGCGCCTCGCTGCGCATCGAGAAGGACCTCGCCGGCACCGCGCGCGTTCGCGCCTGACTACTTGACCCAGATGGCCTTGCAGTCGCTGAGGGCCTTCGGGTCGGTGGTGACCGCGGGGGGCAGCGGCGCGCCGAGGTTCGCGGGGGTCGCGAAGTCGAACATGTCGTAGGGCGCCTCGGCGTTCGCGTCGCGGCGGGTCATCGCGGGCAGGGTGAACTTCGCCTCGATGAAGCGGACGATCGACGTGTGGTCGTACACGCGGTGCCCGACGAAGCTCTTCTTGGCGTAGGGCGAGATGACCAGGAACGGCACGCGGATGCCGTAGCGGTCGAACTTCTCCTCCGGCTTTCCGGGCGGCAGGGTAGGGCGGTCGTCGGGCGCGCACGCCTTCGGCGGCACCACGTGGTCGTAGAGGCCGCCGTGCTCGTCGTAGGTGACGAACAGCGCCGAGGTCTTCCACTGCGGGCTCTTCATGAGCGTGGTCGTCACCTTGGCGAGCCAGCCCTGCCCGACCTGCATGATCGCCGGCGGGTGCTCGTCGTTCTGGTCGTAGGCCTCGGCGGCGATCTTGGGGTCGACGATGGCCACCTGCGGCAGCGTGCCGGCGGCGGCGTCGGTGTAGTAGTCGTCGATCGACACGACGTGGTCGCGGTACTTGACCACGCGATCGGCGATGACGCCGAGGCCGGGGGTGCCGCTCGAGTAGATCTTCCACGTGACCCCGCGCTTCTCGAGGTTGTCGAACAGCGTGACGTCCACCCCGTCGGCGAACTTGTTCGAGGTGCGACCGAACGAGGTGGCCGCGTAGAGGAACATCCGGTTCGGCCAGGTGGGCCCGAGCAGAGAGCTGAAGTAGCGGTCGCCGATCGCCATCTGGTCGGCGGCCCAGTACATGAACGGCACGTCGGCCTTCTCGTAGTACCCCATCGCGCGCGCGCCGCTCAGCATGTCGGCGGTCCCGTTCGGCGCGGGCGAGCCGTGCTTGTCGTTCGTCTTCACGAACCCGTCCATCGCGTCCTTCGGACCGACCTGCTCGTGCGAGCCGTCCCACTCGTGGTTGGTGTCGACGAAGCAGAGCTTGGTGTCGCGGAAGATCTTCACCGGCTTGCCGTCGGCGTCGGGGTTCGAGAAATCCGCGGGCGCGGTGTCGGCGTCGGGGTGGCCGTTCTCCTTGAGCTTCTGGAAGTAGTGGTCGAACGAGCGGTTCTCCATCATCACGACGACGATGTTCTCGACCGGGATGCCCGCGCCCATCGGCGCCGACTTGCCGGTCGTCTCCGCCGGGAGCGCGCCCTTGTCGTACTTGCAGCCCTCGCGCGCCGCCTTGGCCGCGTCGTCCGCGGGCGGCGTGACCGGCTTGTCCCACTCCGGCACCGGCAGGAGCCCCACCTCGGCGGCGTCGCTCGTGTCGGCGCTCGCGTCGGTGGCGGGGTTGTCCGGGTCGCTCGAGGAGCACGCGGCGACGAGGGCGAAGGGCAGGAAGGCTGCGCGGCGAAGCATGCGCGCACGATAGCGCACGGCGGTCGACGCGGCAGTGGCGGCTCTGTGACGGCGCGCCCTTGACCGATCGCCGCAGCCGCCGCACACTCGGTCTCGTGATGGTGTCTCGACGCTCGACCACGACGACGACGGATCGCTTCGGCGGTACGGGCGTCGTGTCGTGCGGGTGAGAGCCGCACCCCTGCAGCAAGAGGGCTTGTAACAGGGAAACACAACGAACGGAGCCGCCGGTGATGGCGGCTCTGCTGCTTCTGTCCGAACGCATCCGTCCGCCGTCGCCGGCGTCTCCGCGCACACCACGGAGAACGTCATGTCGAACCACGTCGAGAATCACGAATCGCTTTTGTCGCTCCCGGACCATCCCTGTCCGGTCCTCCGCTCCGAGTCGAAGCTGTCCCCCGACGATCACCGCGCCCTCGGGCAGCGGATGGATCTGTTCCACTTCCAGGACGAAGCCCCCGGCATGGTGTTCTGGCACCCGCGCGGGTTCGCCGCCTACCGCCGGCTCGAGGACTACCTCCGCGCGCGCCTCCGGGGAGAGGGCTACGTCGAGGTCCGGACCCCGCAGCTGCTCGACCGCTCGATCTGGGAGGCGAGCGGCCACTGGGCGAACTTCTCCGAGCACATGATCAAGTTCGAGGGAGGCGACCGCGTCGCCGCGCTCAAACCCGTGAGCTGCCCGGGGCACGTGCAGGTGTTCAACCACGGGCTGCGGTCGTTCCGGGAGCTGCCGCTGCGCCTCGCCGAGCTCGGGGCGTGCCACCGCGACGAGCAGAGCGGCGCGCTCCACGGCCTGATGCGGCTGCGCGCCTTCGTGCAGGACGACGCGCACATCTTCTGCAGCGAGGACCAGATCGACGAGGAGGTGGCGCGGTTCTGCCGGCTCCTCTGGTCGTTCTACGGCGCGTTCGGCTTCGAGCGCGTCTCGGTCGCGCTCGCGCTCCGGCCGCCGGTGCGGGCCGGCTCCGACGAGATCTGGGACCACGCCGAGCGGGCCCTCGGCGCGGCCGCGCGCGCCGCGGGCATCGCCTACGAAGAGCACCCCGGAGACGGGGCGTTCTACGGGCCGAAGCTCGAGTTCGTGCTCCACGACGCGCGCGGTCGAGCCTGGCAGTGCGGGACCATCCAGCTCGATCTGGTGATCCCCGACCGCATGGGCGCGAGCTACGTGGACCGCGACGGCCGCCGCGCGCGCCCGGTGATGCTCCACCGGGCCATCTGCGGGAGCCTCGAGCGCTTCTTCGGCATCGTGCTCGAGCACTCGCGGGGCGCGCTGCCCGCGTGGCTCGCGCCCGAGGCCGTCGCGGTGTGCGCGGTCTCGGAGGAGGTCGCCGACTACGCGCGCGAGGTGGTCGCCGCGCTCCGCCGCGACGGCGCCGACGTGCACGTCCCGAAGGAAGGGACCCTCTCGCGCAAGCTGGTCGACGCGCGCGAGCTCGGCGTGCCGTTCGTGTTCGTCCTCGGACGACGCGAGCGCGAGGCCAGGGCGGTGGCGCTGCGCAGACCCGATGGGTCGAGCGAGTTGCTCCCGCTCGCCGAGGCCCTCGCGCGCGTGAGGGCAGCGCTCGTCGGGCCAGGGGTCGGGTGACGACCCGGCGGTGCTACCGTCTGGACATGAGGTTGGTGGTCGCGCTCGTCGTCGGGGCGCTCGGGTGCGGCGCCAGCGTCGCGCCCGAGGCCAGCCCCACGGACGCCAGTTCCGCGGAGGTCGTCGTCGAGCCGCCCTGTCCGTCCTCACCCCCCGCACCCGGCGCAGCGTGCACCCACCGAGCAGACGAGCCATGGGTCCGCTGCTCGTACGGCGACGACCCCGTGCCTCGTTGCCGCGCCCAGTTCTCCTGCGCCCTCTCGAACGAGTGGCAGGGCTCACGCCCGTGCGCACGGCCCGAGCCCGGGTGGTGTCCTCCGACGCCCCCGACCGACGGAGCGGCCTGCACCTATCGCGAACCCTGGGCCTGCGCCTACGACGGCGGCGTCCTCTGCGACTGCGAGGTCAGCGTCGCGACGCGGTGGCGATGCCGGCCCCCGCCGCCGAGCCCCTGTCCCGCGACGCCCCCGAACGCGGGCACTCCGTGCGCGTCGCCGGGCCTCTACTGCGAGTATGGGCGGCCCTCGCGCGTCGGGTCGCCGACCTCCGGGCCGCGGGTGTGCCGCGACGGCTACTGGATCGCGACGGAGCCCTTCATCTCCAAGTGAGGCCGTCGCGTGATACTCCTCGGAGATGGCCGATCGATCGCGCGTGCGGTTCCTGCAGGCCCTCGCCTTCGTCGCCTCGGCGGGGTGCGATCGCCCGAGCGAGCCCGACAAGAAGATCGCGCCCGTGCGTCGCGAGGCGGAGAGCGCTTCCGCGACCGCGACGGTCAGCGCCACGGCGAGCGCGTCGGCCTCTGGCGTCGCGACGGCGAGCGCGCCGCCGTCCGCCACCGCTCCCAAACCCGTGCTCGGGGACTGCGTGTGCAAGGGCGACCCGCCCGTCGCCGCGCTGCCCCGCACGTGCTTCGCAGGCGAGCGCGGGCACGAGGGCTTCGTGTGCTCCGCCGGCCCCGCGTGCTCCTGCCCGCTCGACCCCACCGCCTCGACCCTGCCTGTGCCGCCGTGCCCCGCGGCGGTCGACCGCTGCGCCCACCAGCCGCGCCCGTTCGTCGGCGTGGGCCCGTACCCGCCCCCCGACCTCGTCGCCTGATCGCGCACCCGGCAGCGTCGCCCCACTTGCATCGCCGAAACTACATGCCATAATCAATGGGTGGATCCGTCGCCGCTCCGTCCTGCGATCGAGCCCGTCAAGCCGCGGGGTGGCCGCCGCGCCGGCGCAGGGCGCCCGTCGAAGCCCGGGTCGGTGTCGCACCGTCGCCGCCCTGGCTTCCGCCCGCACTCGCCGGTCCACGTCACGCTGCGGGTCGAGCGGCACGTGTGGAACCTGCGCGCGCAGCGCTGTCTGCGCCCGATCGACGCGGCGTTGCGCGCCTTGCGGTCGCGCGAAGAGCGCTTCCGGGTCACGCACTTCTCGGTGCAGGGCAGCCACCTGCACTTCGTCGTCGAGGCCCGCGATCGCCATGAGCTCGCGAGCGCGTTCCAGTCGTTCGGGATCCGCGTCGCCCGCGCGCTCCATCGCGTCATGGGGCGCAAGGGCCGCGTCTTCGCCGCCCGCTACCACGCCCGTGCGCTGCGCACCCCGACCGAAGTCGTGAACGTGGTGCGCTACGTGCTCGCCAACCACGCGCGGCACGTGCCGGGCGCCGCGATCGCCGACCGGTTCTCGAGCGCCGCGGTCTTCACCGCGTGGGAGGCGCTCGAGCTCCCCTCGGCGCGGGTCACCTACGCGCTGCCGGGGCTCGACCCACCCGTCGTACCGGCGCGCGGCCACCTGCTCCGTTCGGGCCTCGCGCGCTAGAGGAGCGCGCTGGCAGAGCGGCGTTGGTCGAGCCGCGTCAGCCGAGCTGCGCGAGCTCGGCCTCCACGGCCTCCCACTCGGCGACCAGCGCGTCGATCTTCGGCCCGAGGGCCTTCTCCTCGGCGACCAGCGCGTCGACCTGGTCCTTCGGCGTCGCCTCGTAGAACCCGGGCTCGCACCACATCGCCTGGATCGCGCCCTTGCGGGCCTCGGCCGCGTCGATCGCCGCCACGAGCTCGTCGCGTCGGAGCGGCAGCTGCTTGATCCGATTGTTGCGGCGCTTCTGCTCCTCCCAGGAGAGCGCGTTCGTCTCGGCCGGCGCCTCCGCCTTCTTGGCCTCCTTGGCGCGCAGCACCACCGCCGCCGCGTCGAGGTGGTCGTCACCGCAGCGCGCGAGGTACTCGTCGTAGGTGCCCGGGAAATCGCGGAACCCCTGCGCGTTCACCTCGAGGATGCGCGTCGCGAGCGCCGAGACGAACGCGCGGTCGTGGGAGACGAACACGAGGGTGCCCTCGAAGGCCGAGAGCGCGCCCACGAGGGCCTCGATGGCCTCGAGGTCGAGGTGGTTGGTCGGCTCGTCGAGCACGAGCACGTTGGGGCGCTGCACCATGATCCGGCAGAACACGAGGCGCGCGGCCTCGCCGCCGGAGAGCGCCGACACCTTCTTCTCGACGTCGGCGCCCGAGAACAGCACCCGACCGAGCTGACCGCGCACGTAGCTCGTGCTCTCCTTCGGCACGGTGTCCCAGATGACCTGCAGCGGGGTCGCGTCCTCGCTGCGCAGCACCTCGTGGTGGTCCTGGGCGAAGTAGCCGACGCGCGTCTCGTGGCCCCACTTCGCGGCGCCCGCGGTGGGGGTGAGCTCGCCGACGGCGATCTTCAGCAGCGTGGACTTGCCGAGCCCGTTCGGCCCGATGATGGCGACCCGCTCGCCGCGCCGCACGAGGATCGAGACGTCGCGCAGCACCTGCTTGTCGCCGTAGGCGTGGGACACGCGCGCGATCTCGAGCACGTCGCGGCCGCTCGGGCGCTCGGGCGTGAACTGGAACAGCGGGGCGCGGCGGGAAGAAGACTCGAGCTCCTCGACCTCGATCTTCTCGATCTGCTTCATGCGGCTCTGGGCCTGCCGCGCCTTGGTGGCCTTGGCGCCGAAGCGCTCGACCCAGGCCTTCTTCTCGGCGATCGTGGCCTCGGCGCGCGCGATCTCCGCCTCCTTGCGCTCGCGGATCGCCTGCTTGTCGCGGGTGAACGCCGTGTAGTTCCCCGGGTAGAGCGTGATGGTGCCGTAGTCCACGTCGAGCACGTGGGTCGCGACGTTGTCGAGGAAGCGCTGGTCGTGCGAGATCACCAGCGCGCACCCCTGGTAGCCCGCGAGGAACTTCTCGAGCCAGCGGATGGAGAGGATGTCGAGGTGGTTGGTGGGCTCGTCGAGCAGGAGCACGTCGGGCCCGCCGAGCAGCACCTGTGCGAGCAGCACGCGCAGCTTGAACCCACCGGACAGCGTGGCGAGCGGCAGGCGGTGCTGGGCCACCGGGATGCCGAGGCCCTCGAGGATGGCGCTCGCCCGCGCCTCGAGCGTGTACCCGTCGTGGGTCGCGATGCGGTCCTCGAGCTCGGCGAGCCGCGCCGCGTCGGGCACTCCCGCCTCGACCAGCGCGTGCTGCTCGGCGAGCGCCTCGGTGACGAGCACGTCGCCCGCCATGGCGACCGCGAGGATCGGCTCCTCGTCGCGCAGGTAGTGGTCCTGGCGGAGCACGCCGAGGCGCGCGCCCTTGTGGATCGAGACGGTGCCCTCGCTCGCGGGGGCGTCCCCCGCGACGATCTCGAGGAACGTGGTCTTGCCCGAGCCGTTCGCGCCGACGAGCCCGTACCGCGAGCCGGCCACGAGCTTGAGCGAGACGTCCTCGAACAGGGTACGCGCGCCGTAGGACTTGCCGAGGCCCTGGACGCCGATCACGGTCGCGCGCCCTCGATCACGTATTGATCGGGCAGCCCGACCGGCAGCACCTTGGCGGAGAGGCCCGCCGCCGTGAGCTCGCCGATCACCTGCTCGGGCGAGAGGCGGAGCGCCTTGGGCGGCCCCTTGTCGGAGGTCAGCGTGAAGTCGACGACGAACACCGCGCCGCCAGGGCGGAGCGCACGCCACAGCTTCGTCGCGTAGGCCTTGCGGTTCTCCACGTGGTGCCAGGTGTCGACGACCAGGATGCGATCCACGCTCGCGTCGGGGAGCTTCGGATCGTCGGTCGGGATCTCGCGCGCCTCGACGTTCGACCACCCGGCCTTGTGCGCGCGCTCCTTCATGTGGGCGACGAGCTTGGGCTCGACGTCGAGCGCGAGCACCCTTCCGCTCGGGCCCACCGCCGTCGACAGGTGGGACAGGAAGTAGCCGGTCCCCGCGCCCAGATCGGCGACGGTCATCCCGGACGTGATGCGCATCGCGACCACGACGTCGGCCGGCCGCTGCCACGCGTCGCGCGCCGGGTCGTCGAACACGAGCGACCACGCGGCCGGATCGTCGAAGCGGTGGTGCATCGCGCCGTGGTGGCCGCCGTGTCCATGGGCCGCGTGCGCCGGGGCCGCGGGTTCGGGCTTCGTGCTCGGCCCGCAGGCCGCGAGGAACAGGAGACAGCCGACCCGACGCATGGCCCCGAAGTAGCACGGGATCACGGGGTCTTGAGCGCCGTCGCGTCGACCGCGAACACCCAGCGCCTGCCGAGCCCCTCGCTCGCCCCCCAGAGGGTGTTGGCCTTGGTGTCGAACAGCAGATCTTCGGGGGCGTCGGCCCACGGGTACGAGAGGGTCTTCTTGCCCTCGCGCGCGCCGTAGAGCACGCCCTTGCCCGCGGCCGGCGCGCTCGAGGAGAAGTAGAACGCGCCGCCGTGGGTGACCGCGCCCTGCACCTGGCGCTGCCCCATCGACCACGCCCCCGTCGCCCAGGTCTTCGCCGCGAGGGCGCCCGTCGCGAGGTCGATTGGAAACTGGAAGACCCGCCCGTCGATCGCCGTGGCCGAGTACTCGCCCGTGACGAGGGCGGGGGGCGTGGCGGTCCTGTCGAGCGCGACGAAGCTGAACACCGGGGCGCACTTGGATCCGTCGGCCCAGGCGCCGATCTGCGGGATCACGTACTTGTAGAGGCCGCCCTGGTAGGCCGCGCCGTCCCACCCGACGGAGTCCTTGTCGGTCGCCACCTGGAACATCCGCGAGAGGTCGAACACGCGGAGGCCCCTGCCGGTGTCGGCGACCCACAGCCGGTCGCCGACCCACGCGATGCCGCCGGCGTGGATGTCGATGGGATCGAAGTCGGCGCGCCCGGCGGCCATCTTCGGCAACACCAGCAGCGCGTGGCGGTAGGTGACCTTGGTGCTCGTCACGTCCGCGAACGAGAGCCGGATCCCCTTCTCGCCGGTGGACCCGGGGTGCTTGGTGGCGTCGTAGTACCAGCTCACGGCGACGACCTTCTTGCCCGCCACGGTGCCGGCGGCGCTGGCGTCGGCCGACCCGGTGAGGCCCTGAGGGATCCACCACTCCTTGCCCTCGTCGTCGGCGTCCCACGAAAAGCCGCGCAGGAACCCCGGCACTCCCGGCAACGTGGACGCGCCGATGCTGGTGGCCGTGCGGTTGAGATCGCCGAGCACGTCTGCGACCGAGACCTTCTTCAGCGCGGCGGCGAGGCCCGCGATGGCGGTCTCGTATGCCGGGCCCTTGCCGTCGTCGTCCAGGACGAACGCGCACCGCTCGATCGGGCGGGGACCGCCGCCCTCGGTGAGGCCTGCGGGCGTGGAAGGACACGCGGCGAGGGCGGGGCACGACGGCGGAGGCGGCGCGTCGGGCGCGGTGTCGGCGATGAAGCCGTCGACGCCCACGTCGGAGACGATCGGCGTGTCGGTGGTCGCGTCGCTGCCCGCGTCGGTCCCCGATGTGTCCGCGTCGTCGCCCGCTTCGTCGCCCGCGTCGGACGCCGCCGCGTCGCTCGCGTCGGAGAGCTCCGTCGGATCGGAGAGCGTGCCCTCACCCGGGCTGCACCCCACGAGCAACGAACACAGGAGGAGCGCGCGCACCGCGAGATCTTGGGGCAATCCACGCCGCTCGTCTACCGGTAGCCGGGCACCGCCGTGCGGGGGTTGCCGCGCACGCCCTCGAGGTTCGCGCCCTCGAGGTTCGCGCCCGTGAGGTCTAGCTCCGCGACGTCGGCGCGCTCCAGGTTCGCCTCTCGCAGGTCGGCGCCGCACAGGCGCGCGCGCCGCAGATCCGCCCGCTCGAGATTCGCGCCCGCGAAGCCGCACCGGTCGGCCTGCGCACCCTGGAGATCCGCGCGCTCGAGGTTGCTCCCCGCGAGCTGCGCCCCGACCAGGCTCGCCCCTCGCAGGTTCACGTGCTCGAGGTTGGCGCCCTCCGCCACCAGGCCGTCGCCCTCGATGCCCTCGAGGTCGGCGCGCTCCAGATTCACGCGCCGCAGCGACGCCTCGCGCAGGATCGCGCTCCGGAGCCGGGCCTTCTCGAGGTTCGCGCCGTCGAGGCATCCCCTTCGCCAATCGGCCCCCTCCAGCACGGCGTGCTCGAGGTTCGCGCCCCGCGCCGTCGCGCCCTCGAGGTTCGCGCGGGTCGCGACCACGTCCTCGAGGTTCGACCCGTCGAGGTCGGCGAACGACAGGTCGGCGCCCGTCAGGTCGGCGTCCTCGACGTTGGCCTTGCGGAGCTTGGCCCGGCGCAGATCCGCTCCGGCGAGCTTCCCTCGCTCCAGGTCCGCGCCCGAGAGGTCGGCGTCGGCGAGCGCGGCTCCACCGAGGTCGACGCCGCGCCGGACCGCCTCCGACACCGCCGCCCTCGCGTCGCGCGCGTGAGGGTCGAGGAACAAGCGATGTCCGTCGCGGTGGTGGATCTCGAACGACATGGCCGAACCTCGCATTCTAGACGGACGAAGACAGGAGCCGCGACTCGAGTCGCCGGCGGACCCGGAACACCTTCGATTTCAGCGCCTGCCGGGTGATCCCCGCCTCCCGGGCGATCTCGGCGGTGCTCCGCGGATCGACGAGCACCTGCGCGAACAGCCGCGACTCCTGGTCGGGCGCGGCACGGAGCTCGTCGGCGACGGCGCGCGACAGCTCGTGGCCGAGCAGCGCGGCCTCCGGGTCGGACCCCGTGTCGGCCGCGGGGTGGACGAGCAGGTCCTCGATGGCCACGTGGTGGGCCCCCGCGCCGCGCCGGATCCGTCTCCGGGCGCGACGCTGCATGCGGCAGGCGTTGACGACCACGCGGTAGAGCCAGGTGAACGCGCTCGCGCGCCCTTCGAACCCCTCCGCGTTGCGAGCCGCGAGGAGCAGGGCCTCCTGCACGCAGTCCTCGGCGTCGGCCTCGCTCCCGAGCTGGGCCGCGGCCATCGCGACCAGTCGTCGACGCGTCGTGGGATCGTGGATCGCGGCCTGCACCGCCTCGCTGTTCATGGTGCGAGGATGGCGACGCCCACGACGCTGCGCGAGGGCCGCGCGCGCCGAAGAATTGACCGATCGCGACGAAACCGTCCGCGCCGCTCGCCCTCGCTATCCTCGCTCTCGTGGCCCGCCCCGCCCACGAGCCGCCGATCGCGACGACGCTGGTCCCCGCGGCCCTGCGGTGGGCCGGCCGCGAGGCCCCGCACGACGAGGTGCTGCTCTCGCCGAGCGCGATCGAGGAGACCCTCGAGGAGCTCGCCTTCGCGCGCGGCGAACCCGAGCTCGGCCTGCTCTTGCCCGAGCGCCTCGTGTTCCCTCGCTACGGGTACGGCGAGCTCGCGGCGCGCTCGAGCTCCGACGTTCGGTCCGCGCTGGACAGGCTCGCGCGCTACGCCCCGCTCGCCGTGCCAGGTGCGCAGGGCGCGGTCGTCGGCGACGCGCTCCACCTGCGCCACGTGTGGCGCGCGCGGCGACCGTCGCGGGTGCTGCACGAGTTCGGACTCGCGCACGCGCTCCATACGCTGCGGGTCGCGAGCGGCCAGCGGATCCGCCCGCTCCGCGTCTGGTTCGTGCACGCGCGCCCGCGCGACCTCGGTCCGCTCCACGTGTTCTTCGGCACCGAGGAGCTCGAGTTCGGTCGCGAGGACGACGGCTTCACGCTGTCGGGCCTCGACCTGTCCCTCGCGCTCGTCGGCGCCGATCCGCGACTCGCCGCCACGATGGACGACCTCGCGGGCGCGGTGGTGTCGACCAGAGCTCCGCTCTCCTACGCCACGCGCGTCGCGCAGGCGATCGCGCTCCCGGACACGACCCTCGAGTCGGTGGGGCGGGCGCTCCACGCGAGCCCGCGCACGGTGCAGCGCTGGCTCGAGGCCGAGGGCACGAGCTTCTCGGAGGTGCTCGACGGCGCGCGCGCCGCGCTCGCCCGCACGCTGCTGCGCGAGGGCGACCTGCCGCTCGCCGAGGTCGCGGCGCGCGTGGGCTTCTCCGACGTGGCGCCGTTCACGCGCGCGTTCCGGCGCTGGACCGGCACGCCGCCCGGCATGTTCCGCCGCGCCGCGCGGATCCACCGCTCAGCATGACACGAGGCGCCCATGCGCCGTACGGTGCGCGCGATGACGCGACTCCAGTGGCTCGCCCTCCTGCTCCTCGTGGGCTGCTCGCGTGGTCCCAGCAAGCCCACCGAGGCGCCGGTCACCGTGTGCACCAAGGTCGGCCAGTCGTGCGAGTTCGCCCCCGGAAAGCTGGGACTCTGCATCGAGCTCGAGAAGAACGGCAAGCTCGCGCTCGCGTGTCAGTCGCAGCACTAGATCACTCTTGGGTCGGGGTCAGGGGTCGTCGAGGCCGCAGCGCGGCACCGCGCCCGCGCAGGGCGGACCGGCGCCGTGCAGGCTCAGGCGCCCCGCGGCCCCGCTGTCCTTGAAGACCCGGGCGATCACCGTGATCGACGTGCCGACGAGCGGCTTCCACTCGCTCTCGAGCACGCCATCGACGTCGATCAGCCCACCATCGGAGAGCTTGAGGATCGCCGCCCCCCAGGGCGAGGTGGTCACCAGCACCGAGTCGACGGTGGCGTTCACGGCGACCCACCGGCCCTCCTGCGTCGAGAGCGGGGGCAGGGTGGTGAGCATGGGCGGCGCCGGCACCACGGTCGGCGCGGGCGTGACCGCGGTCTCACCCGGCGCGAGCTCGATCGTCTCGACCTGCACGCGGGGACCTCCCACGGTCTGCACGTGCGGATCGGGGGCCGTCTTCATCACGACGCCGGTCACCTTCACGATCTTGTTCACGAACCCGAGCTCGGACGGGATCACGCCGAACCCGCGGTGGAGGAACACGCCATCGGAGAGGACGATCGAGGTCCGACGGCCGCCCTTCTGGTGCGGCTGGATCGGCTCGACGCTGTAGAGGCCGTACACCACCGCCCGCTTGCGATCGGCGGCCTCGATGTCCAGGATCGTGCGGACGATGGGCAGGGCGGCCGGAGGCGCCGCGTCCTTGGACTCCTTCACGGAGCCGATCGCGTCACCCTTGCGACTGCACGACGAGAGGACGACGAACAGGATGGACCAGCGCTTCATCTCGCCCCCGTGTGATCGGACAGGTCGACCGCGAGCACCGCACGGAGATCCGGGGCGCCGAACTCGCTGTGCAGCCCGACGCCGACCCCGAGCTTGAAGCGCAGGAGCGGGCCCTTCTCGGCGCCGCGCTCGAGGCGCGCCGTGAGCAACCCCTCGAC
>JAEUKC010000157.1:0-23600 GCA_016794445.1 Myxococcales bacterium | reverse complement strand
GCGCCGCTGTGAGCGGCGGGCGGCGCCCCGCTCGGGTCGGGGCCCCCCGAGGGTGTGTGTGGGGGTCCCCGCCGCTCGCTGCGCTCGCAGAGAGTTGGGGGCGGTCTCCGCCTCTGCTCGCTGCGCTCGCAGAGAGTTGGGGGCGGTCTCCGCCTCTGCTCGCTGCGCTCGCAGGGAGTCGGGGGCGGTCTCCGCCTCTCGCTGCGCTCGCAGAGAGTTGGGGGCGGTCTCCGCCTCTGCTCGCTGCGCTCGCAGAGAGGGGGGTGCGGGGGGGGCAGGGAGCTGGTGTGTCGTGTGCGAGCATGGTCCAAAGGTAGGGTCCGGGTCTTCCAAACCCTGGGGTGCGGGTTCGAGTCCCGCTGCTCGCTCCGTGGCCGGTGGCGGCGTTCGCGCCTTCGCGGGCTGCCGTGTTGCCTGGTGGGCGTTCGCGCCTTCGCGGGCTGCCGTGTTGCCTGGTGAGGAGCGTTCGCGCTTCGTGTCCGGCTCGTGTGTGGGGTTTGCAGTCGTCGTCCAACGGTAGGATCTCGGAGCGCCACTCCGAGGGTGCGGGTTCGATTCCCGTCGACTGCTCCGGGTCGGGACGGGCGTGCATCGCGCGCTCGCTCCCGGCCTTCGTGACCGGGTGCTCCAGCGAGTGACGCGGATTGCAACCCCGCGCAGATGGGGTGCGACTCCCCTCCTGGTCTCTCGACCGGCGCTCGCCGGTCTCGCCGCGCAGCTCGTGTGCGCGCTCATCGATCGGCGGAGCCTCTCCGTCGATCGCGTTGCGGCCGTCGCCCAGAGGTAGGGCACCCGGTTGTCTCCCGGGCCACGAGGGTTCGAGTCCCTTCGGTCGCGCTGCGGTGTCCTGCACCGCTCCCCTCGCTCGTCGGGCTGCGGCGCCATGCGTCGCTCGGCTCGTCGAGCGGGTCTCTTGCGGCCGTCGTCCAGTGGCTGGGCACCCGGTTGTCTACCGGAGTCACGAGGGTTCGAATCCCTTCGGTCGCGCTGCAGTGCACCTGCACTGCTCCCTGTGGTCATCGTCTAGCGGCACAGGACCGCCGTTTCTCGAACGGTGAACGAGGGTTCGATTCCCTCTGACCACGCTACGCACACGCGCTCTGCTCCAACCAGGGCGCGTGGGCATTCCCCCGGCGGTGGAGCCGACGGTGAGACTACGAATCTCGCACGAAGACGTTCGATTCGTCTCGGGGGAGCTACTCGGATCGGGTGTCGACCACGACAGCGTGTCGTGGCGACGCTCGATCTCCCACAGCGTGGATCGCGACGGGGGCCTCCGAAGCCCGCGGTGAGGGTTCGATTCCCTCGTGGGAGGCGAACGATCTCCGGCGACGGTCTGGCGACCTGTCTCCCCCGACACGGGACACGCGAGGGTTCGATTCCCCCGCCGGAGACCCTGCGCCCCGCGCAGCGGGACCGCAGCCAAGCACAGGCAACGCAGCAGTACGCGCACAGCAACGCAAAGCAGACGCAAACGCAACGTCTCTCCCCGGTCCCGCCGCGCAGCGGCGCACGGGGGGGAGGGGGGCGTGAAGCCCCCCACCAGCAACACGAGTCCTCGTGACGGAACTGGTAGACGACGTCGGTCGAGAGCCGGCGGCCTTCGAGGCGTGAGGGTTCGAATCCCTCCGAGGACACCACCCAGCGACCCCCGCAGATGGAAGGACCTGCGCGGGGTACACGCTGGGCTCTGCTCGAGTGACGGAACAGGAAGACGACGCCGACTCAGAACCGGCGGCCTACGTGGCGTGAGGGTTCGAATCCCTCCTCGAGCACCACGCGAGAGTGGCGGAAGCGGTAGACGCACCCGGCTCAAACCCGGCGGGGCCCAGCAGCCCGTGGGAGTTCGATCCTCTCCTCTCGCACGACCGAGCGGCACCAGGTGGTGACCGCGACGAAACCGACCCTGGAAGCATGCACCCATCACAAGAGAAAGGAGGTGTCGCATGCGCGTGCTCGTCCTGACGCAGTCCTACGTGCCCCACAAGATCGTCTCGTGGGAGCGCGCCGTGATCCTCTACTTCTCCGACAAGGTCGACATCATCGAGTCGTACGACGAGGAGCTCCGCTCCCCGTCCGTCGTCATGAAGATGCCGGCGGTGGTGCGCCTCCGCAAGCCGGTGGCGGCCATGAAGCGCTCCGTGAAGTTCTCGCGGATGAACGTGTTCTCCCGCGACAGCTTCCGCTGCCAGTACTGCGGCACGCAGCGCCGCATGCACGAGCTCAACTACGACCACGTCGTGCCGCGCCACCACGGCGGCAAGACCACCTGGGACAACGTCGTGGCCTCCTGCTACCCGTGCAACGGCCGCAAGGCCAACCGCACCCCGGAGCAGGCGGGCATGAAGCTGCTCCGTCGTCCGTACCGGCCGACCCACCTGCCCGTCATGGGCCTCCGCTTCGACCGCCGCGACATCCCCGCCCCCTGGGCGGAGTGGTGCCGTGCGTACTTCGTCGACGAGGCCGCCGCATGACGCGCGTGGCCAGGCAGAACCGAGGCGCGCCGCGCGTGCCTCCGTCGCTCGCCCCCCGACGTGACCCGGGGGCCATCCGGATCTGAAGCAGCACGGGTGGGTGCGACCCCCGCCGTCCGGACCGCGCGCTCGGGAACTGTGGTGTTCCTTCAGGACAACGGGCTGTTAACCCGACAATTGCTGGTTCGAATCCGGCCGACCCCACCATGCGGGGTCGTCGTCTAATGGAACGACAAACGGAACCCCCGAACTCCCCCGAGCGCGTTCTTCATCCGAGTGTAGTGCAGTAGCAGCACGCGCCGTTCGGGCCGGCGAAGTCGGAGGTGCAATTCCTCCCACTCGGACTGCTTCGTTTCTGGACTCCGGGGGCACCCGCCCTCGCGAGAACGTCTCTCATCCGAGTGTAGTGCAGCAGCAGCACGCGCCGTTCGGGCCGGTGAAGTCGGGGGTGCAATTCCCTCCACTCGGACTGCTCGCATCGGGAACTAGGGCGTCTCTTCAGGGTAAGACATCGGACTGTAGATCCGACGATCGCGGGTTCGACTCCCGCCGGAAACTCGCACTTTCCGTCGTCAAGCAAACACAGATACGCCCCCCTCTCCCGGTCGAGCTCCCTCTCGAAAGGAGGACCTCATGACCGTCGAAAACCTCGTGATCGACGCTCGGTCGCCGGCTTCGGTCTGGGCCTCCGAGCTCCCGGAAACCACTTGCGCGAGCCTCGCCCACGCGGCGCTCGCCTTCGTCGACACGGCCTCGACCGCCTTCGGTCGGGCGACCGCCTACAACGACCGCGCCACCCAGGCCGCGGCGGAGCTGCGTGCCCACACGGAGCTGCGGACGCTGGACCGTCGCGTCTACGCGCGCCTGCTCGGCCTGCCGGGCGTCACCGACCGCGCGCGCCAGCTCGGTCTCGTGAGCCTGCTCGGTACGCGCGACCCGGGCGCGAGCGACGAGGAGCGACTGCTCCTCGCCCACCTCGCCTCCGAACTGCCGGCGCCGCGGCTGTTCAAGCTGTTCGCGGGGCTCCGGCTCCGCACGCCGCTGAACGAGGACGGCCTGTCGCTCCCACGCGCCAACAACGCGCGGACGCGCAAGCTCGTGCTCCGGACGCTCCTCGGGGCGAACCGGCTCGAGCTGTGGTCGGTCAAGTACCGCGACAAGATGGCCGCCGCGCTCACCCACGCGTGGGGCGTGCGGACCACCTCGGTGCTCCGCGCGGTCCTCGCCAAGGACGCGTGGACCACCGCCGAACAGGCGCTCGTGCGTCGCACGATCGACCGGTTCGCGCAGCCCAACCTGCTCGCGGAGACGCGCGCGTGCGTGGCCTTCGCGCTCCGGGCCGCCGTCGCGCCGCGGCTCCCGCTCCACGTCGCGCACGCGGCGGCGAAGGTCGACCTGTCGGCCGGCGCCGCGCTGCCGATCGAGGTGCTCGAGGGTCTCCGCGCCACGTTCCACAAGGGCGTGGCGAAGGCGGAGGTCCTGCGGGTCGGCAAGGACAGCCTCACCGAGGGTCAGCGCATCCGCGTGCAGCGGCGCGCCGAGGCCGCCGGGGTGGCCGTCGCGTTCGATCCGATGGCACACGACGCCGTCGAGCTCTACCTCTACGCGTTCGCGCGAGGCCTCACGCCCGCGATCGAGGCGGCCCTCGACGCGAAGGCCGACGCGGTCGCCGCCCGGCTCGGCTTCGGCTGGGACTCGGTCGGCGTGCTCGTCGACGCCTCCGGCTCGATGGCCGGCTCCGCGGAGCAGGCGCTGCGGCCCATGGCCGTGACGCTCGCGCTGCGGGACGTCCTGGTCCGCGTCGCGCCGGCGACGGTGCTCACCGTGGGTGGCGTGTCCGACGGACGCCTCGTGCGTCCGAGCGGCGCGACCGCGCTCGCCGAGGGCCTCGTCGCGCTCGTCGAGCGCTCGCCCGACGCCCTCTTCGTGCTCTCCGACGGCTACGAGAACCAGCCGGCGGGGCGCTTCGCCGAGACCGTCCAGGCTCTCCGCGCGATCGGCGTGCAGACGCCGATCTACCACCTCTCGCCGGTGTTCGCGGCCGAGGTGCGCGGTGTGCGGACGCTGTCTCCCCTCGCGTCGACGCTGCCGGTGCGCGCACCCGCGGCGCTCGGCATCTCGTTCCTCCGTGGCCTGCTCGAGAGCGAGCCGCGACGGGGCCTCGCCGCCCTGCTCGCCCTCGCGCCCGCGCCGGCCCTCACCAAGGGAGGTGTCGCATGACGCTCTCCATCGAGACCATCCTCCAAGGGACCGGCCTCGGCCCCACCCAGAGCGTGGGTCTGATGCAGGTCATCCCGCTCCTCGCAGACGACGACGGCGTGGCTCTCGCGCCGCCGTCGCTCGAGGTCGGGACGCAGGGCTACGGCACGCTGCTCCTGCGCGCCGACGCCGACACGCTCGTGCCCACCGGTGCGGGCTGGATCGTGCGTCAGCGCGCGCAGGACCACGCGCTCGGAAGCGCCACCTTCGTCAAGAAGGGTGAGCAGAAGGTCGTCCCGACGGCGATGTGCATCCAGCAGACGCAGGGAGGCACCATCGCCCAGGGCACGCACCCGCTGACCATCCTCCCGGCCATGCTGCGCAAGGCCGCGCTCGCCGTTCGGCACGTCGTCGACTTCCGGAAGCTCTGGGAGTCGATCGGCGCGCTGAACGCCGCGCACGGCGTGGGCGGCGTGGGCGGCAACCTCGTCGCCTTCCTGCAGAAGTTCGAGCAGGAGCTCGACGCCTTCGTCGCGGAGCTCGAGATCGTCGACCGGCAGGTCGGCGCGATCGTGCTCGTCGCGGGCGAGGTCGTCGGCGTCGAGCGGACCCCGAGCGCTGCGTACTTCCGCGCCGTCTTCGGCCCGCTCGTCCGCGTCTGCTACGGCTCCCTCGCGGTGGCCGCAGCGAAGGAGAACCGTGAGGTTCCCCCGACGCGGGTCCCGCTCGTGCTCGCCGAGCAGACCCTCGCGGGCCTGCGCGCGGCCCTCGCCGTGGCGCGGGAGCGCGAGGAGGCGATCGCGAACCTCGTGGCCGCGCGGCTGCGCAGCGAGCCCCTCGTCCCGGCGGAGACGCCGGACGAAGTGCTCGGTGACGCGGAGATCCGCACGGTCGCGGGCCCGCGCTTCGCGGGGCAGGTGGTCACCGTCCGCGGACGCGTGGCCTACGCCTCGCTGTGCGCGTGACGCGTCGACGCGATCGGGAGTGACCCTCCCGGTCGCGCCGGCGACCGTCACGACGGTGTTCTTGGGGGGCGAATCGACCGGGGGTCGAGCTCGCTTGGAAGGCGACGCGGCGCTCCGGCGCTGGGGATCGAGACCTCCGCCCTCCGCCACTGGGAGACGAACTGATTGGGGATCAGGACCGCCTCGAAAGCGGATCGGCGCTCCGGCGCTGGGGTTCGAGACCTCCGTCTTCCGCCGGGCAACGCGCCCGTCTCCGTGCGAACGGGGACGGGAGCGCCCCTCTTCTCGACACGAATGGAAGCTGAATCCGCGAAGGCGCGGAGCCTCCCCGCTAAGGAGTGCGTGCCGAGAGGCATGGCGTTCGACTCGTCCGGCTTCCGCGACTGTGTGTGTGACCCATGGGAGACGACGTGCGGGCTGGGACCCCCGGGTGGCCGTAACCCACTTGTCTCTGACTACGAGGTTCGATTCCTCCGTCTCCCACCGATTGGACCCGTGCTCGAGGGTCCAAGTCGCGACGACATGCCCTGGAAACTCAAACGGTGGAGTGCCGCCCTCGTAGCGCGGAAGAGTCGGTTCGATCCCGACCCAGGGCTCCCGACTCGCTCGTCTAGCGGTAAGGACGCTCGGTTTTCGCCCGAGCAACCGGGGTTCGATTCCCCGGCGAGTCACTGGCGGTGAATGTCCGCGAGGATTACACCCTATCAAGGTCGAAGATCTGGTTCGAATCCGGACCCTGGTGCCGACGCTTGCGTCGAAGGAGCAGTACACCGGGGGAGTGTGATGGCCGCACGCGAAAAACATCTTCGCAACTCTGGTCACCGCCAACTGTTTCTTGCAACTGAATGGAGCGTGAGCTAGTCTGGTGATTCAGCGCTCGTCTGAAGAACGAGAGAACGAGGTTCGATCCCTCGACGCTCCACGAAAGGATCCCAATAGAGTTCAGCATCGCGACGAATGTCTCGCGAGGAGTACATGGAGTAATGCTGGTTCGAACCCAGCAGCCAGGCGCGCAAGCGCCTGGTCGGTTCGACGTTCGCGTCGGGCCACCTCTTCGCACCGCTCGTCGTCGCTCTGCGCCAAGGTTCTGCGGCGAATGTCCGGTGGGAGTACACCCGAAACGTCTCTCTCACCAGAAACCTCGTCGCCGCACTCTCCACCACGGCGACGAATGTGCCGGGGACTACAACGGTCCGTGTCAGGGCTTCGGCCCGCAAGGGAAGGTCTCCGCCAACCCTCGTCGTCGCCACTCTCGCCACAGATTCCAGGCCCTCGGATGCCGTGTGCGTCTACAACCGAGAGGGCCGGGAGGGGCCGGTCCGGAGGCCGTCACGAGCGGAGGGGCGCGCGCCTGCGCCTCGCCGGCCGCGACGGACTCGCCACCGGCTTTCCAGCGTGCCGCACCGACCGCCGGGACGTGGGCCCAGAGGCAGCCATCGTCCAAGGAACGCGTAACAGCGCACCGGCGCAGTGGGCGCTGGGGCAGCCCTCAGGGCGTCCTGGCTTGACGCATGCAATTCTCGCCGAGATGGCCGGACCGGAGCGTCGCGAGGCGCCGCGCGCTCGGTCCATGGTTTCCGATGTTTCAAACCCCGAATGAAGCGGTGGACTACACGTAACTATAACGGTCCTAAGGTAGCTCCCTGCATCTCGCCCCGGTCTCGGCCGGGGACGGTGCTGGTGCGATGGCCGTCGGCGTCAAAGCGACCGGCGGCGGGGCGAACGGTGGAGTGATCGCGAGATCACCCCGCAATGTGCCGGCGGTCTCCGCGAACCTCGTCGGGGGGTTCTTGCCTGGGCGTGAGGCAGCAAGTGACGCCGGCCGGCCGTGACCCGGTCACCGACGGGAGCATTACCCGTACGCCCAACCACGCCGTGCTCGAGCTCGGCGGCACACACAGGTCGTAGAGTCATGGTGACCGCGGAGCCTCCAAAACTCCTGCGAGAGGGTTCGATTCCTTCACGACCTGCCGCGCTCGGCCGGAGAGGTCGCGCGTTCACCCACGGGTCGATCGTCCAAGTGGGAGGGCTCCGGTGTCGCAAGCCGGGAATCGGGGTTCGAATCCCCGTCGATCCACTCCACACCAGAACCACTCGTCCACGCTCGTCGTGGAATCAAGCTCGAATCATCGAGAAAGGAGGACCGTCATGGCGCACAAGCATCTCTTCGCTTCTTCCCCCAAGGCTCAGAAGCCCGACACGATGAACGGGGCGGGGGGCCGCGCCTACGCGTTCGGCGCGCAGCACGCGCTCGCGCAGTACGCGGTGACCGGTACCTTCCACTCGACCTACTACGCGAACGAGACCGACCAGCTGAAGAAGGTGCTGGAGCTCTGCGAGCAGGTCCCGACCAGCTTCATCGCCAAGACCGCGCTGTACACGCGCGAGAAGGGCTTCATGAAGGACATGCCCGCCTTCCTCGCGGCGTACCTCGCGGCGAAGGACGTGCGCGCTCTCGCCCCCGTGTTCTCCCGGGTCATCGACTCCGGCAAGATGCTCCGCAACTTCGTGCAGATCGTCCGCAGCGGCGTGACCGGGCGCAAGTCGCTTGGCTCGGCGCCGAAGCGCCTGGTCCAGCAGTGGTTCGCGCAGCGCTCGCCCGAGAACGTGTTCCGTCAGTCGCTCGGCAACGATCCGTCGCTCGCGGACGTGATCAAGCTCGCGCGTCCCGCCCCGGGTGACGACGCGGCGCGCCGCGCGCTCTACGGCTGGTTGATCGGCAAGGAGGTGGAGAAGTCCGCCCTCCCGCCGCTCGTCCAGGCGTTCGAGGCGTACAAGGCCGGCGACTCGGCGATCCTGCCCGACGTCCCGTTCGAGATGTTGACCGCGCTGCCGCTCTCGAGCGCCGCGTGGAAGCAGCTCGCGAAGAACATGAGCTGGACGCAGCTCCGCATGAACCTCAACACGCTCGCGCGGCACGACGTGCTCGCGGACGCGGCGATGGTCAAGTGGGTGGCGAGCACGCTCGCGGACGAGGCGAACGTCCGTCGGTCGCGCGTGTTCCCCTACCAGCTGATGGCGGCTTTCAAGGCGGCGAACGAGTCCGTCCCGAAGCCGATCCACCTCGCGCTGCAGCAGGCGATGGAGATCGCGATCGAGAACGTGCCGAAGGTCGAGGGCAAGGTGTACGTCTGCCCCGACGTCTCGGGCTCGATGCACTCCCCGGTCACCGGTCACCGCGCGGGCGGCACCACGGCCGTCCGGTGCATCGACGTCGCGGCGCTCGTCGGCGCGGCGTTCCTGCGCAAGAACCCGCACGCCGAGATCATCCCGTTCAGCGACGACGTCGTGCCCCTGGGCAAGGCGCTCAACCCGCTCGACTCGGTGATGACCAACGCGGAGCGCCTGTCGAGCCTGCCTTCGGGCGGTACCTCGTGCAGCGCGCCGCTGCGGCACCTGAACGCGCGCGGCGCGAAGGGTGACCTCGTCGTGTACGTGTCGGACAACATGTCCTGGGTCGACTTCGCGAACGGCCACTCGAGCGGTCGCGGAGGCACCAAGATGGCGGAGGAGTGGGCGCGCTTCTCGGGGAAGAACCCGAAGGCGAAGCTGGTCCTCGTCGACATCCAGCCGTACGGCTCGACCCAGGTGCGTGACGATCCCGCGGTGCTGAACGTCGGCGGCTTCTCGGACCGCGTGTTCGAGATCGTGTCGCTGTTCTCCGAGGGAAAGCTCGGTGCCGGCCACTGGGTCCAGGAGATCGAGGCCGTCCAGGTGTGAGCCTGGGCGGGGGGCTCCTGGGCTCTCGGTCGGGTCTCCGTCGATGGCGCGTCGCCCTGCTGGGGCGTGGGCGACGCGCCATCGCCGTCGAGGCTCTCGTGAACACGATGCTGCGCTCCCCGGGGGAATGACGCCCTCATAAGGCGCCGGGCGCGGTTCGACTCCGCGCGCAGCAACCACGGGCGGCCCGCCGGCTGGTGCCGGCACCTGGCCCACACCCAGGAGAAGGAGGGTTCGATCCCCTCGCCACCCACCGCGACCAGCGTCGCAGGAGAGAGATGACCATGAAGATCCGGAAGTACCTGCTCATCAAGCAGGCGTTGCCGATCCCGCGCACGGTGCGCTGGATCGAATGGGGCGGGACGGGTTGGTGACCCTGGGCTCGCTGATAACGAGGCCGCTCTGCGTTCGATTCGCAGTCGCCCCACCGCGTGAGTTGCTCACCGAGAGAGGAGGAGCGATGTCGCTCTTGATCCGTTTCCGTATCGCCGTCGTCGACTGGTACGTCCGTGCGAGTGAGGCGCGCCACGCCCCTCTTCCATGGGACGACCTCGAGGGCATGGGCAGGCGTCTCGCCTCGCCCCGCCCCCACGCCGCGCCGCCTGTTCCGTCGGCGCGTGTGTTGACGAAGGCTTCCGTCGTGCGTTCGCGCGCCCTCCCGGCGTGACGTGGCGCCCGTCCTCGAGCGCGCTGGAGCGCAGTTTCGTGACCCGTGGAGGCTCCGAGGCTGCGCGTTCGCTCACGACCCCCCGGACGGTTCTCTTGGGGGGTCACCTTCTACCTACATCCCGCTACGTCGATGTCGAGTTGCAGAGCGATCGAGCACAAAGATCCACCTCGTGCCCGGATCGTGGCAAGATCCTGGCGTGGTTCGCCGTCGTCTCGTCGCAGGCCTCCTGGCGTTCGCCGGAGGTTGCAGCGCGAGCGGCGCTGCGCAGAACGACTCTCCCGACGGCAGCGTCGGTGACGTCGGCGACGCCGCCACCGATGGTGTGCTGCTCGGGCCCGACGGCGACGCGGCGCTGCTCTTCGAGGTCGAGAGCCCCGACGCGCCGGCCACGGACTCGAGCGACCTGACCGACTCCGCCGAGGTGGCCGACGGCTGCACGACCTGCCCGGTGACCGCGTCCGGCACCGCGTGCGGCGTGATGGTCACCATCCTGCCGTTCTACGCGCGCAAGACCGGCGGTTTCCAGTCCGGGGCGAGCACGGGGACCTCGAGCGCCATCTCGATCAACTTCGCGTCCGTCGTGCAGAAGGTCACCGTCACCGTGCACGACGCGAACGCCGGCAACCAGATGGTCGCCTACTTCGGCAAGGGCGTCGCGGCGACGGTGGTGTTCGACGCGACGCCGGTCGGCGGCGCTTCGACCAAGACGATCAGCTCGAGCTCGATCACCCGCGTCGTGTTGCAGCCCGCCATCGGGGACTTCGTCTGGTACGACGGCCTGTCGTTCAGCGTCTGCAAGTGACGGTCGCAGCCACCATCACTTGATCAGCGTCTTGCAGCCGAACAGGATCTCGATCTTGCCAGGCTTGTCGACGCCGACGGCGGCGTTGGCCGCGTCGCAGGCCGCGGGGCACAGGATCACCTTGGTCGGGGTGAGCTCGTTGTCGTAGTACCAGCCCTCGCCGGTGCCACAGGCGGTGGCGTCGGCGACCTTGGGAATGGTCTTGTCGACGGGGATGCGGACGTTGACCTTCGACGGATCGAGCGTGCCCGAGGTGGGCGTGGGCAGCGGGATCTCGCACGCGAGCTTGCTGGTCTTCACCACGGCGGTGGCGATCGCGTCGAAGAACGCCTTCCAGGCGGCGGCGCCGTCGCAGATCTTGGCGCGCGGGCCCTTGGTCTTGGTGACCAGCGTGGTGTAGGTCGGCCCCGAAGACGGCGGTGCCGAGCCGTCACTGTACGTGCACTTGGTCGACGGGCTCGTCTCGGAGCCCCAGCCGTACAGCGCCGCGAACGTGTAGCCCGCGAACTGCCCCTTGCGCGACGGGTGCAAGATGCCCGGGGGCAGCTCGAGCGAGGCGTTGTTGGGGTTCACGCCGCCGGGAAAGTTCTCGAAGTCGCTGGCCGAGAGGCGCGACTCGTCGTCCGTGACCATCACGATGGTCTTGGTGGCCGTCGGGCGCAGCTCGGTCGCCCACGGATCGCCACCGCGGGTCTCGCCGACCATGTAGCCCTTGGTCTGGCCGAGCGTGCCGAGGAACTGCTCGAGCGGCTGGGTGCTCTTGATGTCGACGTGCGACTGGAAGAAGCGCGCGCCGTTGCCGCAGTTGCTGTCGCCCGCGAGGGGAGGCGGGATGCACACCGGGTAGCGCGTGCCACCGCCCACGGTGATGGGGGTCGTCTTGCTGCGGAGGGCGAGCATGATGACCTTGTAGTCGAGCTTCTTGGTGGAGATGCTCGCCGCGAAGTCGTTGAGGCCCGTGTTGATGGCGGCCACCGCGGGCTGCATGCTCGAGGAGTTGTCGACGACCCAGATGATGTCGACGGGGAGCGGCTCGGCCTTGCCCTCGACCGACGTGCTCGCGCAGCTGGCGTCGGGATCGAGCGGGGTGTCGCTCGGGCCCGTGTCGTCGCCGGCCTCGGGGAGGACGAGGTTGGTGTCGCCGCCATCGGCGCCGCTCGAGTCCGCACCGACGTCGAAGCCGCCGTCGACGACGGTGCCAAAGGGTTTGTCGCCTTCCGCACACCCGGCGACGAGGATCGCGAGGAGAGGAGCGGAGGCCAGGAGGAGGGGCCGCACCGCAGCAGTTGTAGCAGACTACTCCTGCGCGGCCAGCAGCTCACGCTGCGGAGCTGCGTCGCGCCGCAGCGCGGCGAGGTCGAGCGGTGTGGTGTCGTGATCACTTCCTGGGCGTCGCGCCCACATCGACGCCCTCACCGCGCGGAAGGGAACCTCCTTGCCGAGCAGCGCCTCGACGACCTCGCCGACGCGCACACCCGAGGTGCCCGAGAGCGCGGTGTCGATCTGGATCGGCAGCAGATCGCCCATGATTCCCGCGCGATCGAGGGCCTCTCTGCCGACGCCCACGCGGACGCCGCGGAGGAAGCTGCGCACGTCGATCTTCTTGCCGATCCCGTCGACGGTGCGGAGCACCACGAGGCTTCCACCCTCGAGCTGTCCCTCCACTTCGTGTCGCACGGCCGTCACCCAGTCGCCGTCGGTGGGGCGCGACAGCAGCCCGGCGTGCGGCAGCGCCGACACCGGCAAGCCGACCACCCAGCGGGCCATGCCCTCCGAGAGCAGCTTCGCGATGCTCGGGTCGGTGTCCGAGAGGCGCGCCGCGCCGGTGAACACGATGCCCGCGGGTGCGTGCGCGGTGAGCTGCTCGCAGAGGCCGTCGAGGTCGAGATCGGCGGTGATGCGCACGTCGATGTGCTCGTCCAGGCTCGCGATGCCGAGCGACAGCGCCGGGCCGAACGTGAGGTCGGGCTTCGGGTGGAAGCCCTGCGAGTAGAGGACGGGGAGATCGAGGCGGCGGAACACGCGTGGGAGCAGGCGCAGCAGATCGAGGTGTCCGACGAACGCGCTCGGGCCCGTCTTCTCGAAGCGCAGGCGGTAGCGCCGCGCCGTGCCCTGCACGAACGACACCTTGGGTCGCCGCCGCTCCTCGGGGCGCTTCTGGCGGCGCTTCTCGAGGTCGATGGCGACGGGGCCCTCGGCGCCGAGCTTCTTCAGGTAGACGAGACGCTCGCCGCGCATCGCGCCGAGGTCGCACGCAACCCCGCAGTCGTAGCAGACGAGCTTGCGCCGGTCGGCCTCGGACTCGGCCAGGTTGGTGTGGTGGACGAACATGCCCGCGGCCTTGCCGCACGGGGGCGAGAGCTGGTCCTTGAGCGCCTTGCGGTACTCGCGGGCGAGGAAGCCGTCCTCGAGCCCGACGTCGATGTGCGACCACGGCAGGCGCGCCGAGACGGGGAGCGTGCCCGTGTAGCGCGACATCGGTACGCCGGCGTCCTCGAACGCCTGCTGCCAGCGCGCGAGATCGAGGTGCTCCTCCCACGAGTCGAAGCGCGCGCCACGCAGATAGGCGAGCTCGATCGCCTCGCCGACGGCCCGGTCTCCGCGCGCGAGCACGCCCTCGAGCACCGAGCCGGCCGCGTCGTGCACCTTGAGGTCGACGCCGCCGCCGCGCGCGGTGCTGCGCAGGATCGCCTGCTTGCGCTCGATCTCGGGCAGGAGGTCGAGCGCGGCCCACTGGAACGGCGTGTGCGGCTTGGGCACGAAGGTGCTCACGCTCACGGTGACCGCCGGGCCGCGCCCGCGCTGCACGCGACGGCCCACCTGCACGGCCTTCTTGCCCGTCTCGACGATGCCGACGACGTCTTCGTCGCGCTCGGTCGGCAGGCCGATCATGAAGTACAGCTTCATCTTCTGCCAGCCGCGCGAGAACACGCGCTCGGCGGTGGTCATGAGCTGGTCTTCGGTGACGTTCTTGTTCACCACGTCGCGCATGCGCTGGGTGCCCGCCTCGGGGGCGAACGTGAGGCCCGTGGCGCGGACCTTCTGGATCTCGTCGAGCAGCTCCTCGTCGAGGCCGTAGGCGCGGAGCGACGAAACCGACAGCGACACGCGAGCCTTCTCGAGCCTTCGCATCACCTCGCGCACCAGCGGAGAGACACAGGAGTAATCCGCCGTGGAGAGGCTGGTCAGCGCGACCTCGTCGTAGCCGGTGCCCTCGAGCGCCGCGGTGACCGACGCGATCACCGACTCCGGATCGCGCTCGCGAACGGGCCGGTAGATCATGCCCGCCTGGCAGAACCGGCACCCCTCGGTGCAGCCGCGCGCGATCTCGATCGAGATGCGATCGAACACCGCCTCGGTGGCCGGGACCGGCCCGTCCGACGGGAAGGGATAGCGATTGAGATCCGGGACCAGCGCGCGTTGCACGGGGAGGGGAGCGCGATCGAGCGCGCGGTCCACGACGGTGAAGCCCGTGTCGGCGTCGATGGTGGTCTCGTAGCGCGAGGGCACGTAGCACCCGGTGACGTTGGTGACGGCGGCGAGCCGCTCGGCGCGCGGCCGACCGGCGGTGGCCATCCAGGCGCGGATCAACGCGGGGAAGGCCTCCTCGCCGTCGCCGATCACGAACACGTCGACGAAGGGCGCGAGCGGCTCGGGGTGGGTCGCGGTCGGCCCGCCGGCGACCACCAGCGGATCGGCGTCTCCGCGCGCGCTCGCCCGCAGCGGGATCCCGCCCAGATCGAGGATCTGCAGGCAGTTGGTGTAGGTGAGCTCGAACTGCAGCGAGAGCCCGACGACGTCGAAGTCGCGCAGCGGTCGCGCCGACTCGAGCGACACGAGGGGCAGGCCGCGGGCGCGCAGCTCGCGCTCCATGTCGACCCACGGGGAGAACACGCGCTCGGCGAGCAGATCGGGCTGCGCGTTGAGCAGCGAGTAGAGGATCTTGAGCCCGAGGTGCGACATCCCGATGTCGTAGATGTCGGGGAAGCCCAGGCACACGCGCGCAGCGACCGCGCTCCAGTCCTTGTGGACCGCGCCGTACTCCCCGCCGAGGTAGCGCGCGGGCTTGATGACGTGCGGCGCGATCTCGGCGTACGGGTGCTCGGTGGGCATTTCGGGTGCCGGAACCTAGCACTCTACCGCAGCGGATCGAGCCCATCGGCGAACCAGGCCTCGAAGCGTCCGTCGCGCACCGGCGTGCGTCCGCCCACCTCGAGGGTCTGCTTCCGACCGAGCAAGCGCAGCTGTACGGGCGCGTCCCACGGGGCGCGCGTGCGTTCCGAGGCCGAGAACCCGAGGGAGACGACGAGCCCCGGCAAGAGGGCGTCCTGCGGCCCGACGCCGATCTCCGTGCGGACGAGGTAGTTGGTGGGGACCCACACCGTGCCGACGCGGCTCGCGTGCGAGTGACTGTCGAGGTAGGCCTGGATGCGCTCCGTGAGCCCGGCGTCGGTGCAGGTGAAGCGCTCGACGCGGCCGCGCGAGAAATGGAACGTGGGCGTCGCCCGCCGCACGAGGAGGGTGTCGGCCGCGAAGCTCGCGGAGACGAGCGCGCGATCCGCGACGAACGCCCCGTCCACGGTCGCGGGGTGGAGCAGCAAGAAACCCGCGGGCAGGTTGTCGAAGGCGACCGCGCTCGGCCGACCGTCGAGCGCGAGGATCGGGAACGCGGGGGCGGTGCCGACGCGCAGCTGCGTGCCGGTTGGGCTCTTCACGACGATGTCGTGCGCGGCCGCCACGAGGTTGCGCATCTCGGCGTTCAGCGCGGCGAGCTTGTCGGGGTCGGCGCGGAAGCTCTGACCCAAGAGGCGTCGCTCGACGCCGATCGCGTGCAGGTGTCGCGAGCCGACGCGCCGCGCGGCCTGCAGCGCCGCGAGGCTGACGGGCCCGGGGAGGCCGCGCGCGAGCAGCAGCGACGCGGAGCAGCCGGTGATCGAGGCCGCGATGCCCGGCGTGGTGGTGGTCGTGGTCCGCCCGGCCCACGGCTCGAGCGGCACGCGGATGACCCGCCCGCCGGCGCGCTCGATCGCGGGCGTGAAGAGGCGCGCGACGTCCTCGGCGTCGTGGGTGAGCAACGCGACGCGCTCGCGCGGCTGCACCTGCAGACACGCGCGGACGACGTTCTCGACGCCGCGCTCGACGCTGCCGTCGTCGTCACTCACCCCCGCACTCTACCGAATCGACCGCGGCGCGCGAACGAATGGCTTCGTCCTCCCGAATCGACCGCGGCGCGCGAACGAAACGCGCCGCGGTCTCTTGGCCAGAACGGTCTGGTCAGGTGGACGCCGGCACCAGCTCCGGAGCCGAGGCGCGGCGCGGCTGCTCGTACCCCTGGCGCCAGGAGCCCTTCTTCCAGCGCCACGCGAACAGCGCCGAGGCGATGGTGGTCTCGGCGACGAACCCGAGCCAGCCGCCGAACGCGCCGAGCCCGAGCCGCTTGCCGAAGAGCCACGCCGCGGTCGGGATGCACGTCCACGCGACGGTGATCCCGATCGCCGCGACCCACCGGACGTCCTTGGCGCCCCGGAGCGCGCCGCGGAGCACGATGGCCACCGCGTCGAGCGTCTGGAACACCGCGGCGACGAGCAAGAGGCGGGCGGTGATCCGCACGACCAGCGCGTCGTCGGCGAACGCGCGCGCGAGGTCCTTGCCGAAGAGCGCGAAGCCCACGCCGCACAGGGTCATGAACCCCATCGCGAGCGCCACCGCGTGGCGGGTGACCGCGTCGGCCTCGTCGAGCTTGCGCGCGCCGAGCGCTCGACCGACCAGCACGCTCCCCGCCTCGGCGACGGCGACGCCGGGCAGGAACGAGGTGCGGATGATCGACATCGCGATCTGGTGGGCGGCGATCTCGTGCGCGGAGATCCCGCCGAGGACGGCGGTGAACGCGGTGAACGCGAGCAGCTCGCACCCGAACTGCGCGCCCGTCGGCACGCCGAGCTGGGCGACCTCGCGCATGGCCCCCCGGAGCGACAGGGTGCTCTCGTTCTTCTCGCGCAGCACCACGGCGAGCAGGAACGCGACCTCACAGGTCTCGGCGATCGCGGTGCCGTACCCCGCGCCTGCGACGCCGAGGCGTGGCAGCCCGAAGTGCCCGTGGATCAACGCCCAGGCGAGCACGGCGTTGATGACGTTGGCGAAGAGCCCCGCCATCATCGGCGTGCGGGTGTCACCGCGGCCCTGCCGGTACTGGACGAGCGCCGACACCATGCAGATGGCAGGGGCGCCGAGGGTGCGCGCCGCGAGGAAGTCCCGCGCGTAGGGCACCGTGGCCGGGTCGACGCCCAGCTTCAGGAAGATCGGGCTCGCGTCCCGCGCGGCGACGAGGATGCCGACACCCAGGAAGAGGCCGAGCACGAGCCCCGCCTTGGCGTAGGCGATCGACTGCTCCGCGCGGTCCAGCCCGACCGCGTGCGCGGTGCGGACCTTCACCCCGCGCATGAGACCGAAGACGCACGAGTAACACAGCCACATCACGGTCGTGGCGATGCCGACGCCGCCGAGCTGGGCGGCGCCGAGACCGGCGACCAGCTTCGTGTCGACGAGCCCCATCGCGGTGTCGCCGAGCATGGCGACGGCGATGGGCCAGGCGAGCATGACGAGCTCGCTGCCGACGCCCCGGTCTACTTGCGGTCGCACACCGGCGGCGGGACGGGAGCGCCATCCCCCTGCGAGACGCAGGGCCGGGGCGACGGTCCGTTTCAGTCTGGCGAACAGCTCTTTTGATTGGTGGATCACGACGGTTCCTGCGCATGGGGCCCCTCTTTTCCCGGACTCGAATCGTCCGGGGCCCCATGGGGAACGACGATCCGACGCTAATGACCCGGCTTGGACTGCGGAATGCTCACCACACGCTCCGCGCCCCCACGACCGGCGACGGACACATCGACGCGCGGCGTGCAGCCGAACGTGGACGCGACGTGCGCGTGGGCGAGGGGGGAGAGGGTCATCTCCTCCACCATTCCAGCAGTGACGCGCTTCGTCAAGTCAACGAGCGCGCAAAAAGCACCGACGGACGAGCTCCTTCGAGGAGACCTCGATCGCGCCGGCCGCGACCGCGCGGGCTCGGCCCTCGGCGCGCAGGTCGTAGTGCAGGTGCCGGGCGTGGCCGTGGAAGGCGAACCGCGGGACACCGATCTGCTGCGCGAACGCGTGCAGCTCCTCGATCGACCCGTCGGTCGCGAGGTGACACGTCTCCCCGCGCGTGCAGCGCGCCTCCCCGCTGCCATAGGCGCGCAGCGGGTCGACGTAGAAGTTCACCCCAGCGGCTCGCCCTTGTCGGCGGCGGCGAGGGCGGTGGGGGCCGGGTGCTTGGGCTTGAAGCGCTTGGGCCGGAAGGCCTGGGGCACGAGCCCCGCCTCGCGGAGGAACGACACGGTCTTGAACCAGTGCAGCTTGTTGAGCCGCTCCGGGATCTCGCCGTCCTTGGCGATGCGGCGCTTCCACAGCTCGTTGGCGACCGCCCACTGGGCGAACTCGCCGACATTGCGGAACATCGGCAGGATCTCGCGGCGCTCGGTCGCGAGGTACACGTATCCGTGCTTGATCGCGACGTCGAGCAGCCAGATCTCCCCGGATTTCCACTCGCCGAGGCAGAGGAGGCCGGCCGGCGGGATGTCCCCGCGGGTGTCGAAGGCGCGGGCCACGTGCTTGATCTCGGCCGGATCGGCGAGCCAAGTGGAGCCCTGCACGACCTCCTCGAAGTCGGGCGCGCGCACCGGGTTGCCCTGGCCGCGCTCGTAGAGAATGCGGATGTAGGCCCGGGCGTCCGCATCGAGGACCACCGGGCTCTCTCCGTCGGCCAGGTCGACGAGCGCCTCTTCGAGGGCATCGAGCTGGGCGACGCTGACCTTGCGCGTCGCACGGAAACCAAGTCGGTCGAGATCCGCGGCGAACTTCTGGGAGAGGTACGGGTCGGGCATGTACGGCTCGTCTCTGGGCCGGGACTACTGTATGTCGGTTCGGAAAAGCAAGGGATTTGCGTGGCTTCGTCTCTCGATCGCATTTCGCGCCGCCGGGCGCTCCTCCTCGGGGCGGGCCTGAGCCTCGCCTGTGGGTGCCGTCGCGTGCAGCCATTTCCGCCTGCCGACACGCCCGAAGGGGCCTGGGCGCGCGTCTGTGTGGCCCTGGCCGACGACCGGCCCGAAGATTTGTTCGCCTACCTCGAGGACGAGGCCCAGTGGGCCGTCTACACCCTGCGCAAGGAGCACCAGGCGGCGCTCGGGGCGGCCCGGAAGAGTTACCCGGCCGACGCGCTGAAGCCGCTCGAGGCCGAGCTCGCGGCCGATGCGGCCTCGAAGGACGCCCCGGAGGTGTTCGTCCGCATCGCCAGGGCCCGGGGCTGGCTGACCCGGCTGAGGAAGGACCTGTCGGGGCTCGCCCGGGTCGAGCGCGACGGGGACCGGGCGACGCTGGTGACGGCGCGCGGCAACCGGATCCCGGTGAAGCGCCGCACGGTGGGGATCTGGGGGCTGACGATGTTCACGGCGGAGCTCGTGGTGGAGGCCGAGAAGGCCACCCGGGACCGGGTGCGGATCGAGGAGGCCGCGAAGGACTACGCGCTCGTGAAGGGGAAGTGACCCTCGCTGGTCGTGGCCGCGATACCGTTGCGCGCATGGCACGCGTGACCGGCATCGGCGGGGTGTTCCTCAAGGCCCGCGACCCGAAGGCGCTCTCCGAGTGGTACGCGAAGCACCTCGGTCTCGCGCTCGAAGCGTGGGGTGGCGCGATCCTGAAGTGGCCCGACGACCCCGTCGTCGACGGCGGACTCACGGTCTGGAACCTCGTCGCGCAGAGCTCGACGTTGTTCACGCCGAGCACGTCGAGCCTCATGATCAACTACCGCGTCGACGACCTCGAGGCGCTCGTGAAGGACCTCGCGGCCGCCGGTGTCCAGCTCGTCGGGTCGATCGAGGTGCACGAGAACGGCAAGTTCGCCTGGGTGATGGATCCCGAGGGCAACAAGATCGAGCTCTGGGAGCCGAGGGCGTGAGCCCAAGATCGTTCGCGCGCCCTGCGCGTAGGAACGACCATGCGCTGGCACTCCCTCGGGCTCCTGGTCCTCCTCTCCGCCTGCAGCAAGCCTGAGGCACCGATCGTCGCCGCCCCCGCTGCGCCGACCGCGACGCCGAGCGCCAGCTCCACGCCGAGCCCGAGCGCGGCCCCGTCGGCCTCGCCGCTCGCCAAGCTCGTCCCCCCGTCGCGGCCCGGCCCCCGCAACCCGTGTCCGCTCACGATCGAGCCCGGCGTCGCGTTCGGCCCCGTGCTCCTCGGCGAGACCCTGGCCGATCTCGCGGCCGCGGGCCTCACGGTCAAGAAGGTCAGCGACACCCACGCCGAGATCACCCTCACCGGCGGCGAGACCCTGAAGGTCACGCTGTGCGAAGGCAAGATCATCGACATCTGGATCGACGACCTGCGCAAGGCGCCCGCGTGCGTCGCCTTCGCCGGGACCAAGATCGCGCCGACCATCGACCGCGTCGATCTCGAGAAGGCGCTCGGCGGCTGCACCGCGGCACCGCCGAGGATCGGAGGCGCCTTCGAGCGCTGCGTCGACGGTGGCGTCTACGTGGGCCACGGCCTCGGCACCTTCCTGCAGATCCGCGTGCGGCCGAAGAGCTTCTCCTTCGACGACGCCTGCGAGATCGCGAAGGACGACGGCTCGCCCGTCACGCTCACCGAGCCGCAGAAGCAGAAGATGCTCGAGACGACGCTGCTCATGAAGGAGCTCAGCGCCTACTTTCACCCGAAGGTGGCCGGTCGCGACCCGCTGCGCATCGTGAAGACTCCGCTCCTGAAGGAGCACGACCTCATGATGTTCGGGTCGAACGTGGCGTGGATCGAGGAGAAAGAGGCCAAGGCCGGGACCGCGTTCTTCCGCATCACCGCGCTCGTCGCCAGCAAGACGAAGGCCACGCTGAGCTTCGAGTACCCCATCGAGGGCGTGAGGGGCACGGCCACCTTCTCCCACCGCTTCAGCGAGTGGCGCTACGAGTCGGGAGAGGTCCACGAGAAGTGAACGGAGCGAGTCAAAACCTCACTTGCACACATCGCGGCAGCACTTGCGGGCGCCGTCGCACGTGAGCGTCGTGTCCGTCACCGGCTGCCAGCAGTCGAGCGGACACGTGGGGAGGCAGTTGCCGAGCCCCGACGCCGCGCAGGGCGAGGGCGGGGCGGGCCGACAGCACCAGCCGCCCGCCGTTCCGCAGCCGAGGTGATCGGTCGACGAGACTGGCTCGAACCCGGCCGGACAGATGTTCCAGCGGAACGCGGTGCAGAGGACCCCGCCCGCCGCGCTGCAGGCCGCGCTCGTCGCCACGCCGGTATCGGGGATCGACGCATCCACGGGTGCGTCCGACGTCTCGCCCGGGACGTCCGCGGGGGCGGTGTCGGCGACCGTGTCGGGTCGCGTGTCGACCGTCGTCGTGTCGAGCGCAGCGTCCGACGCCGCCTCCGTCGTGGTGTCGGTCGACGCATCGACGATCGTCTCGGAGACCTCGGAGCCACAGGCGGCGAGGAGCACGGGCAGGAGGCAGGCGAGGGGGCGCATGACGTGATCGTAGCGCCGGTGCAGCGGGCGTCTCGCGTTCGCGCGCGCCTTGCACAAACGTCATCGGCGGGTCAGTGCACGCAGTCGGCGGGCTTGCCCTCGAGCTCGAAGAACGCGCGCAGCGCGACGACCGCGAGCGTCTGCGAGGGGCTCAGAGTGGCGCCGGGTCGCAAGAACAGGGTCATGTCGTACGAGCTCTGCGAGGTGACGAGCGCGCGCACACCCTCGAGATCCAGGAGCGCGATCTCGTTGCTGGGGAAGCGCGCGCCGCCGAGGCCGACGACGTCGGTCTCGAGCTTGAAGGCCGGCTCGGAGCCGAGCAGCTTCGTCGGCTCCAGCGTGGCGGTGAGGCAGCCCGACGCCACGTTGAGGGTCACCGGCAGGTCGTCGCTCGCGGCGATCGTGCACACGAACGGCAGCGGAGGGAGCCCGTCGGGACGAGCCACCGGCCCGCTGCAGGTGGCCCGCGCGGTCTGGTAGGCGACGCGGAAGCTGGTCTCGCTGCGCTTGCCGTTCAGCGACTGGAACTGCACCGTGGAGAAGCGGATCGTTCCGAGCGGGGCCTCGAGATCACAGGCCCCGCCGATGCAGAGCTGCGGCTTGACCGCGTGGAGAGGCACGCGGGTCATCGACGCGCGGGATGCGTGGCCCGGGGCGTGACTGCGTGTGTAACAGCCCGCGGAGAGCCCGATGGACAGCAGGGTGGCGAGCACGCCGAGACGCATCGTGGACATCACTTCCGTCGGTGCGATCCCACGTGTCGCCATTCACCGCGCGCTCCCGTTAACACATTTGCCAACCGTTCGTCTCCCCAGTGCATGCGCCGACTCCTCGTTGCCCTCACCCTCCTCGCGACCGCCTGCGCGACCCGCGCGCCCGTGATCGACCCACCTGCAGCCGTGGCGCCTGCAGCGAAGCCGTCCTCCGCTGGCTGGCTGTGGCTCACGGCGTTCCAGAGCGGGAAGCTCGAGGCCATCGACCTCGGCACCGAGTCCATCGTCCGGACCTTCGCGGTCGACGACGGCGCAGGGAGCACGGGGTTCGCGCTGACCCCCGACGGGGCGACTGTGTACCTCGCGGACGGCGCGTCGCCGGGGCGCCTGCGTGTCTTCGACGTCGCGTCGCAGACGCTGGTGGGAGAGGCGTCGTTGAAGCGGCGCGCTCTCCTGCTGGGCCACGCGCCACTCTTCCATCTCGAGCGCGACTCCCTGTTCGTCGGGACGCTCGATCCGTTGACGGCCCAGGCGGGCACGCTCTCGCTGGGCACCAAGGCGCTCACCGCGCAGGCGCCCCCGTCGTGGCCTTGCGCGTCGCCGATGCTGGCGCGTGGCGCCGCCACCGTCGCGCTCTGCGCGGGCTCGATCCATCGCCTCGGAGGCGCGTCGACGACCACCCCCATCGCGGCGCTCGAGGACCTCGCCGAGGCGCTCGCCACCCCCGATCGGGTCGTCGCGATCGGTCGGTTCCGTGCCAAGAGGTGGTGGCTCCTCGACTGGCGCGCGGGCGAACCTTCGCCCCGCGCTCTCGATCTCCACGCGGTCGACGGCGTCGACGACACGAGCGGGCGCAACGGCATGGCTTCGGTCGACGTCTCCCCCGACGGCAAGACCCTCGCCGTGGTCCACGGCAAGGCCGCCTGGTTCATCGACGCCGAGTCCCACGCGATCCTGCGCATCGTGCGCTTCGACCGCCCGGTCGACCACGCGCGGTTCACCCTCGATGGTTCGGCGCTCCTCACGCTGGAGAGCCACGTCGGTGACGTGCCCGCCACCGAGACCGCGCTCCTGCGCATCGACGTGACGAGCGGGGCCCTCCGTCGCGTGCTCGCGGGCAAGGTGCCGCAGCACGGACCGACCCTGCTCTCGGTGGCGAAGGCCGCGACAGGCTAGAATCGCCCGATGTGCCGCAGCATCCGCGTGCTCCACCACTTCGACCCGCCGACCACCCCCGACGAGATCCGCGCGGCCGCGCTCCAGTTCGTACGCAAGGTGAGCGGCGCGACCCGCCCCAACCGGGACGACGAGGAGGCCTTCGCCCGCGCCGTGGAGGAGGTCACCGCGACGACCGAGCGGCTCCTCGCCGCGCTGCGGCCGCCCCGCGCGGCCCTGCGCACGCGGGAGGGCGAGAAGGCCAAGGCGCGCGCCCGCCGCGAGCGCCGCGACGCCCCGCGCCCGTGATCCCTGTTGCGGCCGCCCATGGAGGCGGCCGCCGCTCACAGCGC
>JAEUKC010000139.1:0-43930 GCA_016794445.1 Myxococcales bacterium | reverse complement strand
GGTCCCAACGATGGGACGTCGGGGTCCCAGCGCTGGGACCTCACCACCATCCGCTACGAAACGCCCCCGCACCGCCCGTCACGAGACGCCCCCACTCCCGCCGCGAAGCGGCGCGGAGGGCCGGCAGAGACGCCCCCACTCCCGCCGCGGAGCGGCGCGGGGGGGTGCTCGGCGGTCAGCGACCCGACGAGCCCCGACAGGGGCGAAGTCGGGGCGCGGCGGCCGAGCCCAGAGGGGGGCGCGAGCCCCCCTCCAGCAAGAGAGCTAGCGGGGCACGTCGGTCGGCGGGACCAGGAACAGCACCGTGCGCTGGTCGAGCTTCACCGCGCCGGGCATGCCGATGACGTCGATGAACGCGTTGTAGAACTGCGCGACCGACTTCGGCGGCACGCTGGTGTTCGACTGCGGGATGACCTCGAAGCACACCGGCACGCCGACCTTCACGCCGACGAAGGTGTCGTCGACGCCGTCCCCGTCGGTGTCCTTGGTGGAGGCGGCCGGGCAACCGGCGGCCGCGTCGCCCTCCTTCATCGCGCGGAGGGCCTTGATGAACTTGGACGCATCGACCGGCGCACCCCCGGCCTCGAGCGGCGGGTTCGCCGGGTCGTTGGACCAGGTGGCGGTGACGTCGAAGACGCTGCCGGCGCTGATGGCCTTGATGGCGTTGACGATGCCCGTCGTCACGTCGCACGTGCCGCTGAATCCGCAGGAGTAGCGGTAGTTGAGGCGGCAGGTACCTCCGGGGCCGGTCGCTGCCCGGCCCTTGCCGCCGATGTCCGTGCAGCACGAGCCGCTGCCCCCGGCCGCGCAGGTACCGAACGCCGCGGGCGGCAGGTTCGACTTGGTGGCATCGGAGAGCTCGTTGCCCTGGTCTTCGGGGCCGTACTCCTCCATCAGCTGGACGAACCGCGCGTTCTGCTTGAGGAACGCGGCCTTCACCGTGGTCATGGTCGGCGTCGCGAACGAGTAGGCATCGCCCGCCGTGTCGTGCCAGTCGACGTCCGTGATCAGCGTGACCACGGGCAGCGCGCCGGGCCGGAAATCCACGCCGCCGGTGGTGCCGGTCGCGGGCGTGTGCTTGGGGACGCTGCCGCCCGACCAGGTGAGCGCCTCGCCGGTGAGCAGGTGCTGCATGGCGGGGATCTGCGACTCGGGACCGTCGTTGCCGCAGTGGGTCTCGAGCTTGTTGGCCGCGTCCTGGGCCTTCTTGAGGTCGGTCGTGACGACCTGGATGATCCCGACGGGCAGGTCACCGGGCAGGGCGCCGCCACAGCTCGGATCACCGTAGGGGTCGAACGGGTAGTCGTCGTGGTAGGCGACCGCCATGCCGACGCTCGGGATGGCCTTGGTCAGCGCCGGGAAGATGGTCGTCGAGAGCGAAGCCTTGAGGCCGTCGACCTGGCCGCCCATCGAGCCCGTCGTGTCCATGAGGAACGCGACGTCGACCTGCTTGATGTTGGTGCCGAACTTGAGGACGTCCTTCTCCGGGCTCGGCTTGCCGAGGTAGGGCACGGTGAAGAAGAAGTCCCCCGTGCCCGGCTTGTCGGCGGCGCGACGCAGGGCGACGATCGTGACGTTGGTCGCGGCGGCGCGCCCGTCGGCGTTGGCCCGGACGATCGTGGTGAGCCCCTTCACGCCGGCCGGCAGCTTGTCGGTCGAGGTGAACGTCGGCCCCGCGAACGAGCCGAGGCCGGTGTCCTCCACCGTGAACGTGGCGGTGCTGGACACGTCGACCGTCGATCCGTCCTTCGCGCGGTAGGTGGCCTTGTAGGTCTGCTTCGCCGGCGTCGCGGGCGTGGTCGTGGTGTCGATGACGATGACGGCGTTGAGCGGCTCGAGGTCGATGCCGTCGAGGCTCGTCGAGCCGTCGGGGGCCTCACCGCCCGTGTCGAGCGTGATCCCACCGTCGCCCGCGTCGCCGCCGAGCACCCCTGGGTCCACGTCCTTGCTGGCGCCGCAGCCCGCGACGAGGACGAACAGGAGACCCGCGTGGAGAGACAACACGGAACGACGGTGAAGCATGACAAGCCCTTCCCGAGCGGCCAGTTCGGCCACCTCGAACGCCGTGAGTGTTCGGGAGCCCGCGACCCGGGTCAAGCCTCAACGCGGCCGACGGACGCCGAGCTGCTGCATCTTGTGGGTCAGCGTGCGAATCGGCATGCGCAGGCGCCGCGCGGCCTCGGTCTGGTTGCCCCCCGCGGCGGCGAGGGCTTCCTCGATCAGGCGCTTCTCGTAGGCCTGGGTGTGGGCCCGCACCCGATCGGCGAAGTCCTCGTCGGGCGAGACGGGTTGCTCCGGCGGCGGCGCGCTCGGCATCGGCCCACCCCCGCGCACGCGGTCCGGGAGATCGTCGATGCCGACCCGGGCCTCGCGAGCCACCACGACCGCGCGCTCGACGACGTTGCGGAGCTCCCGCACGTTGCCCGGCCACGCGTACGCGGTGAGCACGCGCAGCGCCTCGTCGGTGAAGCCGCGCACGCCGCGCGCGTTCTCGTGGGCCGCGCGCGCGAGGAACGCCTGGGCGAGCGCGGGCACGTCCTCGCGGCGTTCGCGCAGCGGCGGCAGCGCGAGGACCACCGCGTTGAGGCGGTAGAGCAGGTCGGTCCGGAAGCCGCCCGTCGTGGTCATCGCCTCGAGGTCGCGGTGCGTGGCCGCGACGACGCGGACATCCACCTCGATCTCGCGATCGCTGCCGACGCGGGACACGCGGCGTGTCTCGAGCACGCGCAGGAGCGCGGCCTGCGCAGCCGGAGACAGCTCACCGACCTCGTCGAGGAACACGGTGCCGCCCTGTGCCTGCTCGAAGACGCCCTTGTGCGCGCGGTCGGCGCCGGTGAACGCCCCCTTCTCGTGACCGAACAGGGCGCTCTCGAGCAGCGTGCCCGGCAGCGCGCCGCAGTTGAGGCTCTTGAAGGGCCCGGTGCGGCCGCTGCGCTCGTGCACCGCCGCGGCGATGCGTTCCTTGCCGGCGCCGGTCTCGCCGAGCACCAGGACCGGCAGCGTCGTCGTCGCGACCTGCGCGAGGGTCGCGTGGACCGCGCGCACGGCCGGGCTGTCCGACGCGACGTCGAGCGGCCCCGGCGTTCGGCTCGGGCGCGTCGGTGCGCCGTCGGGCAGCGGCCCCTCGATGGCCCCGGCGTCGCGCGCGAGCCGCAGTCGCGTGCGCGCGACCTCGAGCAGCGACTCGGCGTCGGTCCCGTCGCGCAGCCCGACCGCGACGCCGCACCGCACCTCGGCGCCCTCGAGCTGGGCCTCGGCCAGGAGCGCCCGCGCCGCGGCGATCGCCCCCGCCTCGTCGAGCTCCGGGAGCAGCACGAGCGCCGTGTCGAGCGAATACGCGCCGAGTCGATCGACCGCGCGCATCCGCGTGCGCACGAGCGGCGCCCACCGCGCGATCGACGCCCCGCGCACCTCGAGCATCACGAGCGCGACGGAGCGCCCGAACGCGCGCGCGCGCACGAGCTCGCCGGCGAGCGCGCCGAGGAAGCGGTCGTGGCGCTCGATCCCGTGGCCTGCGCCGAGCACGCTCGCGGTGGTGAGCGTGACGAGCACGTCGCCGAGGCGCAGCTCGTCGCCCACGTGCACGGGCATCGCGACCGTGGCCCGCTGCCCAGAGACGAACGTGCCGTTGGTCGAGCCCAGGTCCTCGACCGTGATGCGGTCGGGCTCGACGACGAACGCCGCGTGGCGGCGCGACAGGCTCGGATCGAGCACCACGAGATCGGCGGGGTGCTGGCGACCGACGACGAGGCTCCCACGCTCGGGGAGCGGTGCGACCTTGGTGCCGTCGCGGTGGAAGAACACGAGCGAGCGTCGCGGTTCGGGCGTGGCCCCGCCGCCGTCGCGCCGGACCGTGGTCTCGTTGGGCTTGCCCACGGGCGGATGGTAGCCCGGCAAGCGGTTGCCGGGCTGCCGGCAAAGGCTTGCCTATCCACCGATTTCTCGCGCTCTTTTTGCTGGATTTTCGCACGGCAAGGGCTGGCACGCCGATTGATGAAGGGCTGGTCGCGCCAACGTCGGCGCCGTCCACGGAGGTACCAGTCATGATCGGTGGTCTCGTTCCCATCGCCGGGGGTCTGCTCGCTTCTTCGGGGTTCATCATCGCGCGCAAGCCGAACGCGAAGGACCTGCTCGCCAAGCTCGCGCCCTACCAGGGGTGGATCGGCGCGGTCATGTTCAGCTGGGGTGTGTGGGAGACCATCTCGGTCGTGACCCACCTCGGTCAGCTCTCGGCGGCCCCCCTCCGCTTCGTCTTCTGGGCCCTCGTCGCGGCGACGGACCTCCTCGTCGGCTTCCTCCTCGGCTACGGCCTCGTCACGACCTACCTGCTCGGCAAGAACGAGGCGGCGAAGGAGAAGGCCGCGGTCGTCCAGGGCAAGCTGGTGAAGTTCCAGGTGCCGCTCGGGTTCGCCGCCATCGTGATGGGCGCGCTCTACCTCGTGTGGTCGTACGTGCTCTAGGCGCGCCCTTGAGACCCCGGAGCGGAGGACCGGACAGGGACGGTCCGGGAGCGACCAAGCAGATGAGGGCGCGCTATGCTCGCGCGGTGCAAGGCCGCGTCGATCGCTACGAGCTGCACGCCCTCCTCGGCGAGGGCGGGCACGGCGCCGTCTACCGCGCCCGCCACGCGCTCACCCAGCAGTGGGTCGCCCTCAAGCTCGTCCACGTCGGCCAGCGCGACCAGCAGACCTTCGACCGCCTGGTGAAGGAGGCGCGCGCCGTGGCCGCGATCGGGCACCCGCACATCGTGAAGGTGCACGACTGCGGCGTGACCCCCGACGGCGAGGGCTTCATCGCGATGGAGCTCGTCGACGGCCAGCCGCTCTCCACCCTCGCCCGGGAGCAGGGGCCGCTCGCGCTCTCACGCGCGGTCGATCTGGCGCTGCAGGTGCTCGACGCGCTCGAGGCCGCCCACGGCGCGGGCGTCGTCCACCGCGACATCAAGCCGAGCAACGTGCTCGCGCGCGCCCTGCCCGACGGACGAGACTTCGTCACCCTGGTCGACTTCGGCATCAGCAAGGTCCGCAACGCGGGCGGCCTGCCGACCGACCCGGGCGTCGCCATGGGCACCCCTGGTTACATGGCGCCCGAGCAGTTCTACGGCGCCCGCGACGCGGACGGCCGCGCCGACGTCTACGCGGCCGGCGTGATCCTGTTCGAGCTGCTCGCGGGTCGACGCCCGTTCACCGGCCCCACCTTCGAGCGCATCGCGCACGAGGTCACCACCACGCCCGCGCCGCCGCTCGCCACCCTCGCACCGCACGTGCCCTTCGCCCTCGCGAGCGTCGTCGACCGCGCGCTGGCCCGGGACGTCGACGCCCGCTGGCCCACCGCGCGCGCGTTCGCGGACGCCCTGCGCGACGCGGTCGCTTCGGCCCACGTCTCCCAGCGGCCGCGCTCCGAGTCGCCCCACGCGTTCCTGCCCACGCTGCACGCCACGCCTTCGGCGCCCTCGCCCTCGGCCAGCGCGCCACCGCTGTCGCAGTCCACGCCGCAGCTCTCGCCGCAGGTCTCGCCGCAGCTCTCGCCGCAGGTCTCGCCCCTCGTCGTCTCCACGCCGCCGAACGCGGCCGCGTCCCGCGAGCGCCCGTGGGCCGTGCCTCTCGCGGTGTTCGCGGGCGTCGTCGTCGTCGGGCTGCTGGTCGCCATCGCGCTCGTCGGCGGTCGCTCCGCGGCGAGCGATGCGGCGGCGGCGGCCTCGCCCGACCCCGAGGCTCCGGGGGTGTCGAAGGGCCAGACGAAAACCAAGGCCAAGGCCAAGGCCAAGCCCACCAGCGACGACGACGAGGAGCCGAGCGTCGGCGCGTCCGCGTCGAGCAGCGCGACCGCCGCCCCTGGCCCACCCCTTCTGTCCGCGAAGGGGCACGGGGTGTCCGTCCTCTATCCGAAGGTCGTCGGCGACCTCGTGATGGCCGAGATCACCAAGGTCGCCAAGCGCGCCCTGCCCGGCATGTCCGCCTGTCGACGCACGGTCGCCGACTCGGTCGAGATCGCGGTGCACGTGCACCCTGGTGGCGCCATCACGCTCGCCATCCCGAGCCCCGACAACAAGGGCGACGCCACGGTCGCGCGGTGCGTCGCGACGGCCTTCAAGACCTCCGCGATCGGCTGGAAACCCGGCGAATCCGGCATCATCACCCTGCAGGCCGACCTCGACGCCAAGTGAGCGCGATGGTGCGCCACGAAATTGCGTATATTCCCTCGCGCGATGCCCGTGCCTCGCCAAGGATCCACCCTCCCGCTCGCGAGCGGTGAGTCGTTCCTCGTCGGTCGCACCCTCGGCGTCGGCGGGATGGGCGCCGTCGTGGAGGCCACCCACCAGCCGAGCGGCCGCCGCCTCGCGCTCAAGTTCCTGCACGACGACCTCCTCGACCACCCGACGATCCCCAAGCGGTTCGAGCGCGAGGTGCAGCTCGCGACGGCGCTCACCACCGCCCATGTCGCGCGCACGTTCGGCCTCGAGCGCACCCGCGAGGGCATCCCGTTCATGATCATGGAGCTGCTCGAGGGCCAGGATCTCTGCGCGCTCGTGCAGCGCGAGGGGAGGCTCGCGGCGGCGCGCGCGGCGAAGATCGTCTCGCAGGCGTGCGAGGCCCTCGAGGAGGCGCACGCGCGCGGCATCGTCCACCGCGACCTCAAGCCCGAGAACCTGTTCGTCACGCGCGCCCCGGACGGCGGCGACTGGGTGCGCGTGCTCGACTTCGGCATCAGCAAGGTGCTCGACGAGTCGAACGTGCCGATCCCCAAGGGCGGTCGCAACGCCCTCACCCGCGTCGGCACCACCGTCGGCACGCCCGAGTACATGGCGCCCGAGCAGCTGCGCGGCGCCAAGGATCTCGACGGCAGCGCCGACGTCTACTCGCTCGGGTGCGTGCTCTACGAGGCGGTGGGTGGGCGACGTCCGTTCCAGGCGCCGGTCTACCAGGAGCTCGTGCGGCTCATCACGCAGACCGACCCGCCCCCGCTCCCCACGCTGCGCAACGATCTCCCGCAGGGGTTCGCCGACGTCGTCGCGCGCGCCATGGCTCGCGACCGCAAGCACCGCATCGCCACGGCCAAGGCGCTCCGCGAGGCGTTGGCCGCTTTCATCGCCGTCGGTCGCAAGGTCGAGGGCACGGTGGTGATGGAGCCGCCACCGTCCATCCGCTCGGCCGCGGCGGCCCCCGTCGCGGTCTCGGCGCGCCCCTCGGCCGCCTCCCCTGCCCCGAGCGCACCCGTCCCCAGCGCGCCCGCCGGGCAACCGTCGATGAACCCCGCCGCGATCAGCGGGCCGCAGGCGCCCGTCCACATCCCCGCGGCGCACCCGACGGTCGATCACGACGACGACGAGGGCTCGGGCTCGAAGGTCTGGATCGTCGTGGTGGTGGTGGTCGTGCTGCTGCTGGTCGCGGCGGGCGTGGTCGCCATCGTCGCGCCCTCGGTGTTCGGGCTGCGCTAGGGTGTAGGGGGATCAGCGTGTGGGCGACCGCGGGTGTGGGCGGACAGCCACGCCGGTTTTCCCTTCCCGCCTCGAAATCGCCCTGTTACTGGTCTCGGCCCGCGCTTCGCACGGGACTTGGCCCATGGTTCGTCCGCCCGCTAGCCGACGCTCGATGCCTATCGAAGCGCACGTGTCTCGAGACACCCGACGAGGTGCGGAGGTCGTCCGCGAAGAGGCGAGCCTGCGCGTCCTGAAGCCGCGCCGCGCCGCGCCCGACCACGTCGTCCGCCCCACGCGAGCCGAGGTCGACCTCACGGCCCTCCGCACCAACCTGCGCCAGGTCCAGCGGGCCGCGGGCACCGCCAAGGTGTGGGCCGTCCTCAAGGCCGACGGCTACGGCCACGGCGCCCCCGCGGTCGCGCGCACCCTCGAGCGCGCCGGCGTCGACGGCGTCGCGGTCGCCCTCCTCGAGGAGGCCATCGAGCTCCGCGACGCGGGCATACGCGCCCCCATCCTCGTCATGGGCGGCTACTACGCCGACGCCTACGAGGAGCTCCTCGCGCACGACCTCGTGCCCGTCGTCTACCACGTGGGCCACCTGCAGGCGCTCGCCCGCGCCGCCCGCACCCGCGGCCTCGGCGAGGTCGCCGAGCGCGGCCTGCGCGTGCACCTCAAGATCGACACTGGCATGGCCCGCCTCGGCGTGCGCCCCGCCGAGCTGCCCGCGATGCTCGAGGCGTTCGCGGCGTTCCCCCAGATCGTGATCGACGGCGTGATGACCCACCTCGCCTGCGCCGACGCGGCCGACGAGCAGGGCGACGACAGCGTCCGCGCCCAGCTCACCGCCTTCGACCGCGCGGTCCAGGCGGTGCGCGCCGCGGGGCACACGCCGCGCTGGCAGCACGCCGCCAACAGCGCCGCGCTGCTACGCTCCAAGACCAGCTCCTCGCTCGACGCGCGCTTCTCCGCCGTCCGCCCCGGCATCGCGATCTTCGGCGGCGTGGCCTCCACGCGCGGCGACCTCGAGCTCCGGCAGACCCTGCGCCTCCGCAGCGAGATCGTCGACCTGCGCACGATCGAGGTCGGTGAGGGCGTCGGCTACGGCCACACGTTCCGCGCGACCCGCCGCACCACCGTCGCCACCGTGCCGATGGGCTACGCCGACGGCCTGCCGCGCTCGCTGTCGAACCAGTTCTCGCTGCTCGTCCGCGGGCACCGCGCGCCGATCGTCGGCGCCGTGTCGATGGATCTCGTCACGCTCGACGTCACCGACGTGCCCAACCCGCGCATCCGCGACGAGGTCGTCGCGCTCGGCGCCGCCACGCCCGAGCGCAACGCTCCCGTCGGCGCGCGCCCGGCCACGATCGAGGTCGAGGAGCTCGCCCGCGCGGCGGGGCTCATCCCGTGGGACATCATGACCTCGATCTCCCGCCGCGTGCCCCGCTTCTACCGCACCTGATCGAGAGCCTTCACTCCGTTCACTTGACGCAGCGACCCGCGTCGCAGCGGGTGTAGCCGAGCGAGGTGCAGTCGACGTTGGTCGACGCGCCGTCGACGCACACCGCGACGCTCTTGCCGTCGGCGCTGCACTTCGACGCGCTCGTCGAGCACTTGGCGGCGTCGGGGTAGACGCACGACGCGGTGCCATCCGCGCCCTCCTTGCAGGTGCCACCCGCGATGCGCGCGCAGTCGCGGAAGCTCACGCGCCCGTTGTGGTCGCAGCCGAGGCGGATGCTCCCGTCGCAGCGATCCTTGCCGGCCGGGTCGCACGCGACGGGGTGCCGGTCGGTGCAGCCGGTCGGCGAGGTCGGGTCGCACTTCTGGTAAGCGTGGCTGCAGTCGCGCACGTAGCTCTTGCCTGCGGTGACCATGGTGGCGACCTCGCCCGCGCAGGTCACCTTGGGGATGGGCTCGGAGTTCGACGTCCACCAGCACCCCGACTCCTCGCAGTACACGTTCGAGGTCAGCGGCGTCTCGAGCGCGCGCAGCTCCGTGCACGACTTGCCCGCGAGCGCCGTGCGGAGCACCCACGAGCGCCGCTCGGCCAGCTTGGAGCTCGGGATCGCGCGCTCCTCGGCCGCGTCGGGCAGGACGCAGAGGCCGGTCAGCACGGCCGGGTCGCTTTCGGCACCGAGACACGCACCGAGGGCCACGCAGGCCCGCGCGCGCTCGACGGCGCTGAGGCCCGGCGGCTCCACGGCGCGCGCCGGCCAGGCCTCGGCGGCGGTGACGTCGACCCGCCCGTCGCTGCGGAGTCCGTGGACAGGCCCGGTCGGCTTGCCGCTGTAGCAAGCGCCGTCGGCGCACGGACCGTCGTCGTGGGTGGTGACGACGCAGCCGACGACCGGGAGGAGACACGCGAGGGCGAGGAGGGAGGACCGCATGAGAGCGCCTCCAGCATGTGGTGTGCCACGCGCGTCGGCGAACGAACGCCGGCGTTTCGCCGATCCGTGCGTCGCAGACTGTCGCGATTTCACCTCGGCCCTTCGGCCCAGGCGTGAACGCGCGTCGGGGGCGAGCTGCGCGGGCCCCAGAAAGCCGCAAGCCCAGGGCGTGGACCCCAGGCTTGCAGAACCAAATATCGAAGTGCTCAGGGAACGGGCACGAGCGAGTTGCGGGCGGCGCGGCGGCGCTCGAGCTGCTCGTCGATGAGGAGCACCGCGATGTAGCCGTACCCGAAGGCGAAGAGGGCGGCGAAGGGCGCGGCGAACCAGTGCCCGTTCTGGAGGGCGGCGACCGTGCTGCCGAACGAGATCAGCGAGAGCACGACCTCGGCGGTCGGGATCTTGATGCTGGCCTGGTAGCGCTTGTCGTCGTTCTTGCCCTTCTTGGGGGTGCGGACGAACTCGCCAGCCATCGTGCGGAGGCCCTCGATGACGGCCTTGGTGACCCACGGCGCCATGCCGGTGCCGACCGCCATGAGCGCGGGGAGGCGGCGGAGCGCGACGAGCGCCGACCGCCCCTGCTTGACCTCGGCGTGCATGTAGAACGCCGCGAGCGAGCCGGTGGTGGAGAACGCGAGCGGCAGGTCGATGAGGAACATCGAGCGGACGTCGGTGCCGGGCAGGATGGCGAGCATGGGCAGGAGCAGGATGGAGAGCACCAGCATCAGCGGCGACGTGAAGTGCGGCGTGAGGTGGTAGGTGGCCTCGATCTTCTGGCCGAGGCGGAGGTCGCTCGACCACACCTTGCCGAGGAGCTTGCGGGCCGACTGCACGGTGCCCTTGGCCCAGCGGAACTGCTGCGCGCGGAAGGCGCTCATCTCCTCGGGGAGCTCGGACGGCGTGACGACGTCGGGGCGGTAGACGAACTTCCAGCCCTTCATCTGCGCGCGGTAGCTGAGGTCGAGGTCCTCGGTGAGCGTGTCGTGCTCCCAGCCGCCCGCGTCGGCGATCGCCGCGATGCGCCAGATGCCGCCGGTGCCCGAGAAGTTGAAGAGGTGTCCGTTGACCCAGCGGGCGCGGTTGTCGACGAGGTGGTGGCCGTCGAGCATGAGGGCCTGCACGCGGGTCAGTAGCGAGACCTCGCGGTTGAGGTGGCCCCAGCGCGCCTGGACGCAGCCGACCTTCTCGTCGCCGAAGTGGCCGACGACCTGGCGGAGGAACTCGGGCTGCGGGAGGAAGTCGGCGTCGAAGATGGCGACGAGATCGCCCTTGGCGACGGTGAGCCCGTGCGCGAGGGCGCCGGCCTTGTAGCCGACGCGGTCGACGCGGTGGATGTAGACGATGTCGATGCCCTGGGCGGCGAACCGCTCGCAGACCGAGCGCGCGACCTCGCGGGTCTCGTCGGTCGAGTCGTCGAGCACCTGGATCTCGAGGCGGTCGCGCGGGTAGTCCATCTTGACGACGGACTCGATCAGGCGCTGGACGACCGTGACCTCGTTGAACAGCGGGAGCTGGATGGTGACCTTGGGGAGCTCGTCCTCGGGCAGCACGATGGTGCGCTCGATCTGCTCGAGGCGCCGGCGCTGGCGGAGGCAGGTGTAGACGAGGAGCCCGCGGTGCACGCCGAAGCAGGCGAGCACGGCGACGAGCATCACGTAGACGATGACCAGCGCCCAGATGGCGAGGCCCCAGGTTCCGTGCGCGGCGTGGGCGACGACGGGACCGGCGGGCGTGGCCGCCGCTCCTCCGCCGACCGCTTCGACCACTTTGACGGAACCTTCGAGGACGAGGTGGGAGATCACGGCACAAGGGGTAGCAACCCCGGCCGTGCCGATTGTCATCGACTTGTAATTCGTTGCAGGGACTTGTCGTCCCGCGTCAAGTCGATGAAATGGTTATGGTTTTCAGGGCGCTCGCTGGGACGGTGATGTCGGGGGGGCGCACGTAGAGGGGCTCCAGATCGACCAGTTGGTCCCCGCTCACCTCGAGCGCGAGGCGCGCCACGGTGACCGCGCGGGGCGACTCGACGAACGGCTGAGGTAGCCCGGCGAGCTCGGCGACGAGCCCGACACCGTCGCCGACGGCGACGAAGGAACGACCCGCGAGCGCGGGCGCCACGTGGGCGAACGTTTGGAGAGGGGACAGATGTGCAGGGGGGCCGACCTCGGCGCCGTCGACGAGCGCGACGTAGACCTCGCCCTTGCGCGCATCGATCGCGACGACGACGGGGCCCGCCGCGGGAGCCTCGGCCGCGAGCGCGCGGAAGGCGTCGATGCCGACCAGCGGCATCCCCGCGCCGAGCGCGAGCCCCTTGGCCGTGGCCACGCCGATGCGCGTGCCGGTGAAGCTCCCGGGCCCGATGCCCACGGCGAGGCGATCGATGTCCTTCAGCGTGCAGCCCGCGGCGCGCAGCACGTCGTCGATCCACGGCAGCAGCGACTCGCCGTGCGCGTTGGACACCCGCGCGCGGAACTCGGCGAGCACCGTGACCGCGCCGCCGTCGACGCGCTCGACGACCGCGACGGAGCCGTCTGCGCTCGAGGTGTCGATGCCGAGGACGCGCACGCGCGGACGCTACCACGGCGTGGTATGGAGCCGCGATGCTCGCGCGAAGGGTGATCCCGTGCCTCGACGTGAAGGGCGGGCGCGTGGTGAAGGGCGTCAACTTCGTCGGCCTGCGCGACGCCGGCGATCCGGTGGAACAGGCGCGCCGCTACGAGGAAGAGGGCGCCGACGAGATCACGTTCCTCGACATCACCGCGTCGTCGGACGCGCGGCCGATCCTGCTCGACGTCGTGCGCCGCACCGCCGAGGTGGTGTTCGCGCCGCTCACCGTCGGCGGCGGCGTGCGCACGCTCGAGGACGCGCACGCGCTGCTGCGCGCCGGCGCCGACAAGGTGTCGATCAACAGCGCCGCGGTGTCGGACCCGACGCTGGTGAAGGCCCTCGCCGAAGTGTACGGCAACCAGGCGATCGTGGTCGCGGTCGACGCGCGGCGCGACGGCGACCGCTGGGAGGTGGTGATCCACGGCGGCCGCACGCGCACCGGCATGGACGCGCTCGCGTGGGTGGTGCGCGCCGCGGAGCTCGGCGCCGGCGAGATCCTGCTGACCAGCATGGACCGCGACGGCACGCGCGCCGGGTACGATCTCGAGCTGACGCGCGCGGTGGCCGACGCGGTGCCGGTGCCGGTGATCGCGTCGGGTGGCGTCGGCACGCTGGAGCACCTGTTCGAGGGGCTCACGACGGGCGGCGCGGACGCGGCGCTCGCGGCCTCGATCTTCCACGACGGCCAGCACACGATCGGCGAGGCCAAGCGCTACCTCGCCGAGCGCGGCGTGCCGGTCCGACCGGCGTAGTTCTAGAGCTTCGGCTGTCGGCCGCGGAACGGCAGGGCCTCCTCGAGCTGCGCGGCGACCTGCAGCACCAGCGCGTCGGCGTGCTTGCCGCCGACCAGCTGCGCGCCCATCGGCAGGCCCTCGGGATCGAGCCCCATCGGGAAGCTCGCGGCCGGCTGGCCGCTCGCGTTGAACGGCGCCGTGAACGCGCCGATGGGCAGGATCCCCGCCAGGATCTGCTCGGGCGGCAGGTCGCGGAACGCGTGCACGCGCGGCGGCGGGACTGCGACCGTCGGCGTGAGCACCAGATCCACGTCGCCGAACCACGCGAGGATGCGCGCCTCGAGCGCCGCGACGCCCTGCTGCACCTGCGCGAGCGTGATCCCGCGGCCGCGCTCGGCGAGCCAGCGCGTGAGCGGCTGCACCTCGCTCCAGTCGGGGATCGGCGCGGACGCCGCGCTGTGCTGCCACACCGGGTAGAACTCTTCGGGGTTCGCGTCGGTCGGGTACTGCCCCTCCTCGACGTGGTGCCCGAGCGCCTCGAGCGCGCGCGCGACGCGCAGCACCGCCGCCTCGATGGCGGGCGCGGTGGGCGTGAGAGGCGTCTTGGTGACGACGCGGATGCGCAGCCCGCGCGGGCGCTCCTCGATCATGCGCTGGAACGGGCGCGGCGGCGGGGGCGCCCAGTGCGGCGTGCCCACCGTGAGGCCTGCGAGCACGTCCAGCAGCGCGGCGGCGTCGGCGACGGTGTGCGCGATGGGGCCCGACGTGTAGATGAGGTGCTCGTCGGCGTGCCCGAACTGGTTCGGCACGCGACCGCGCGAGGGCTTGATGCCGAACAGGTGGTTGAACGACGCGGGGATGCGCGTCGAACCGGCGCCGTCGCTCGAGGGCGCGATGGGGATCATCCCCGCGGCGACGGCGGCCCCTGCCCCGCCGCTCGAGCCGCCCGCCGTGTGGTCGCGGTTCCAGGGGTTGCGCGTGGGCGGGTGGATCTCGGGCTCGACGACCGGCATCGTGCCGAGCTCCGAGGTCGTGGTCTTGCCGAGGACGACGAAGCCGGCGGCGCGGATGCGCTTGGAGAGGCCGTCGTCGACGAACGCCTTGAAGTTGCGGAACGCCCGCGACCCGAACCGCGCGCCGAGGCCGCGGAACAGGTGCAGGTCCTTGATCGCCGTGGGCAGGCCGTGGAACGGCGGCAGGTCCTGCCGGCCGCGCGGCGTCCACTTCAGGTCCTTGCGACGCGCGGCGCGCAGGGCTCCTTCGACGTCGACCTCGACGAACGCGGTGAGCCCCCCGTCGAGGCGCGCGATGCGATCGAGGTAGGCGCGGGTGAGCTCGGTACTGGTGACGAGCCCTTCGCGGAGGAGGCGGGCTTGCTCGAGCGCGTCGAGGGCGAGGAGGTCTTGCACCCCGACTACATACGCAACGTGCCGCGCGGCGGCGAGCCCGAGAACGAGGTCCACTCGACGCGGAAGCTCTTTCGCTCCCACCCCTGCGGGCCGCCCTTGGACATCGAGAGCAGATCGACGGGCGCGCCGCAGGGCACGGGCACCGCGGCCGGGTCCACCACCGCCCACACCGACGCCGAGGCGGGGGTGCTCGCGAGCTTGAGGAGGGCGCGGGCGCCGTCGGCGCGGAGCGGCGTCGCGGGCAGCGTGGGCGCGGTCCAGACGGCCTTGGCGGTCGCGTCGAAGGTGAAGGACGCCTGGGCGGAGAGGCCCGTCGCGTCGCCCTTGAACATCGCCTTGTCGACGCGGAGGCGCTGCGGGGTGTGACCGTCGAGCGTGGCGACGAGGTCGAGCGGCGCGCCGATCGGCACCACCACCGACGACGGCGCGACGCCGATGCGACGGAGCAGCTCGCCATCCTTCGGGGCGTTCTCCACCACCAAGGTGCCCTCGCACGAGGCAGGGAGCGCGGGGGCCGCGGCGGGCGAGGCCATCGGGGTCTCGACGCGCGTCGCGCCGGGCGGCGGCGCCGCGGGCCCGATCAGGAGCGAGGAGACCATGCCCGGGCGGGTGACCGCGGTCGCGACTACGAACACCGCGGCGGCGAGCGCGACGGCGAACAGGAGACTCGGGCCGCGCCGCATCGGCGGGCGATCGTCCAGGGTGGCCGCGGCGGGCAGCGGCGAGGGCTCGCCGAAGTCCACGTCCACGGGTGCCGCGTCGTCGCGGCGCGCGACCTGGGGTGGCATCGACGTCTCGATGCCGACCATCGCCTTGAGGTCGGCCGAGAGGGCGCGGTCGTCGCGCTCGCGCGAGACGGAGAAGCCCTCGACCAGCTCCCGCACGCGGTCGCGCGCGGTCACGGTGGGGCGCGCGGCCTCGGGCACGGTCGGGCGCGCGGTCGGCACGGGCTCCTCGAGAGGCTTGCTCGCCACCTCTTCGACGAGCGGCGGCAGCTGCGAGACGATCTCCATCTCGTCGCCGTGACCCTCGAGCGCGTCGAGCGCGTCCGAGAGCTCGTGCAACGAGGTCGGGGGCGTCGGCGACTCGGCGCGGGCCTCGACCGGTTCCGGGGTCTCCACGCGCGCGACGACGCGCGGCGCGCGCTGGATCACGGTCGGCTGCTGCACCGTCGGCTCGTCGACCTCGACGATCTCGGGCTTGGCCTCCACCGCGTTCGCGAACGGGTCCGACTCCTCGAGCGACGGCGTCACCGCCGGCGTCGGCTGCGTGACGGGATCCACGGGCGCGGCCTTCGCGGCGGGCACGGCCGGGGTGACGGCCCTCGAGGCGGGCGCCGCCGCGCGGGCGAGGTCCTCGGCGACGCGCGGTGAGACCTTGCGGGTCACCGGCAGCGGCGAGGGCTCGGCGCTCTGGCCGGCGCCGGGCAGGAGCTCCGCGCCGTTCTCGAGCTGGCCGTTCTCGAGCGCGTCGAGCGTCGAGCGGGCGAGGCGCGCGAGGCCGCGGCGACTCGCCTGGCGGTTGAGCGGGATGAGCGCGGCGAACAGCTCGCGCTCGAAGGTCGCGCACGTGGAGCGCGGGTCTTGGCGACGCGCGCACTGGCGGAGGGCCGGCGTCGACGAGGTGGCGAGCCCGAGCAGCGCGGCGAGCAGCGCACGGAGCGAGGCGACCGCCTCGGCCTCCGAGGCGCGGGTGGGCGGCGCGGTGAGCGCGACGTGCCCCTGGGTGCCGACGGCCAGGTTCTGCCCCTCGATGGCGCCTCCGCCGACCTCGCGCAGGCGACTCGTCGCCTCGAGCAGGATGAAGCCACAGAGCTCCGGCCCGAGGGGGGACATGCCTCGATCGGCGGCCAGCGCCACGTCGGACAACCCGACCCAATCCACCGCTTGCCTGTGTCGCTCCCGGACCGTCCCAGTCCGGTCCTCCGCTCCGGGTTGCTTCGCCATCGTGGGCGCAAAGACGCATGGTCCCGCGCCCGGGGCCAAGTTCGGCGCAGGCCGGCCGGTCGGCTACGGCTCGGGCAGCGGCTTGGGGAGCACGAGCTCGACGCCCTCGGCGTCCGGCCGGCTCGCGTAGCGGAAGCCCACGCTCTTGTAGAGATCGATCAGGCTCACCCGCCACTGGCGCAGGCCCGCCCGTCCGTTGAAGCGGGGGTCGCCCTTGTGGATCTTCACGTGCACCGCCCGCGCGCCGCGGTGTTCGTCCAGGATGGCCTCGAGGAAGGTCGAGTGGAAGCCGCCCCCCATGAGGGCCTCGGGGACGAACAGCTCGTCGGCGTTCCAGCGCAACACATCGTCGGTCTCGTCGGCGCGGAGCACGCCCACCTGGATGGTCTTGCTGCTGGACGGCAGGGTGAGGGTCATCTCGTGGGTGATCGGCCGCGCGGACGCGCCGCGCTTGGTGCGGGCGGCGAACCCGCGCTCGGCCGAGGACGCCTCGGCGGTGGGCACGCGGCGCACGACGAGACCCCGGTGCTGGGCCAGTGGACCGACGCCCAGACGGTATTGCACGAACTTCACGAACACGTCGTTGTAGGTGGGCGCGACCAGCGGGAAATAGCGCAGGAACGTGGGCATGCTGGCCCAGCGCTCCATGTAGGCGAGCCACGGCCGATGCAGCGGATGGGTCGAGGTGTGCTCGAGGTCGAGCGCGATCCAGGCGTCCTCCATCAGCTGGGCGATCGACGCGACCAGGAGCGCGCGCTGCGCCTCGGCGCCGTCGTCGTCGAGCTCGAGGAACACCTCGGACGAGAGCTCGGGGCTCGCGGCGATGCGCTCCTCCATCGCGGCCCAGCGCTGCGTGAGCTCGAGGAACTGGCCCTCGTGCCCCGCCGGCAGCGCCATCCACCGCCGCCGCGCGCGGCTGAAGATCGGCTCCACCTGCCTCAGCTTCTCGTCGTCGAACGACTCGACGAAGCGGAAGACCTCGTCGGCCGCGTGCTGCCCGAGCCGGCGGTACGACTCCCACTGCGCCTCGTCGTAGAACTGCTGGGCGGTGCTCTCGTGGGGGAAGCTCGCATTGTGGCTGCGGTACTGCAGGAGATCCGGCGGCTCGTCGCCGGTCAGCGTGGGCTTGAAGTAGATGACGCTGCCCTTGTCGAAGCCGTCCTTCCCGTCGTAGTGGACGGTGCCGATCACCGCGTGCTGCTTGGCGAAGCCATCGGCGTCGGAGCGGAGCGGGGCGACGTCGAGCTCGATCTCGACCCCGAAATCGGTGCGCACCAGGCGGATGGCGTTGGCGAGATCGTCGAAGAAGCGGTCGGCGTCGGCGCTCGCGTCGCACACGATGAGGTAGCGGCAGTGGCGCCGCACCAGCTCGTAGAGCGCCAGGTTCTCGAAGTGGCCGCCGTCGGAGAGGTGGACGTAGGCCTGCTGCTCGTCGAGCGTGACGTTGCCGAGGAGCTCGTCGATGAAGAGCCACGGGCGGGCGAGCACGGGCACGCTGCTCGCATCGTGCGCGGGGTGGGGCAGCCAGAGCCCGAGCCGCAAGCCGAGGGCCGCGAGCACGAAGCCCACGCTCGGACCGACCTCGATCGAGATGGTGCCCATGAGCGAGTTGACGGCGGCCGCCGAGGCCGCGACCGCGCTGGAGAGCCGCACGTCCGTGGGGCGCGCCTCGTTGCCGATCTGCAGCGCGCAGGCCGAGAGGGCTGCGCTTCGGGCGCCGCGCGACAGGGTCGCGACCCCGTCGGCCCGCGCGTTGTTGGCCGCGCAGCACACCAGCTGGAGCGGCCGCTGCACGAGCTCCTCGATGGAGAGGTCGTCGTCGTCTTCCTCCATCGAGGCGCGGTTGTTCTCGGGGACGGCGCGCGACGCGCCGACGTAGGCGCGCGCGAGGCGCGACCGGTAGAGCTCGTGGATGCGGTTCTCGGGCGCGTCGAACAGGAGGACGACGAACGCCAGGGCGACGCACGCCCCCGAGAGCGCGTACCACGGCAGTCGGTCCTGGAACTGGCGCGACAGGCCGGCGCAGAACGCGAAGGCGCCGAGGATGGCCACCCCGGCGAGCAACCCCGGGAGCTGGCGGCGCACCACCGCGGGTAGATCGGTGACGCGATCGGCGGCGGACTTGCTGGACTCGGTGGCGAAGAACCACTTACGGAAGGCGACCAGCGCTCCCGCGGCTGCAGGAGAGGCGCCTCCCATCAAGAGCAGTGTCGTCCCGATCGGATCGCCCCGGCCCCGGGTCTGGTCGGTGACCACGAGGGACCACTCGATCAGCGCCCAGACGAGCGCGAGGAGGAACAGGCGGAAGGCCGTGCGCTCGACGGCGCGCACCGCGCTGCGACGCTTGGCCCCCGTCGCGGCGCCGAACACCGCGGCCAGGACGATGCGCATTGCCACGCCGCCAGCCGCGAGCGCCAGCAGGCAGACGGTCCCCCTGAACTCGTTCTTCTCGAGCTTCGGCGTCGCCAGGTACACGAGGGGCAGCGCGAACAGCGGCGAGTATGCGGCGAAGAGGCCGAACGAATCCGCGCCGGTCTGGCCTGCGCGTGGGCGTCGGGTCTCGAGGACCGCCTGGACCGACACCGCGACGACCACCGCCAGCATCGGCCCGACGCTGGCGACGGTGCGCATCGAGACCGTCGCCGCCATCACGAGGCAGAGGGTCGCGGTGAGCGAGATGCCCATGCCCGCGACCAGGGCCAGCAGCATGTGCCAGATGTCCGTCGCGAGGAACGACGGCCGCGGCGCGAGGAAGCGGCTGAACTCGCGCATGTGCCGCACTGTGTCGGGCGTGGGTCCGAACGCGCCGCGGCGGCGCTTCTGCGCGCTGCAGGCGCTCCCCAGGTAGCCGCCGCCGCTGACCGACGCGACGTAGTCGGCGCGCTGCAGGATGCCGCGGGCGTCGAGCGACTGCAGCACGCCGAGGTTGAAGGTCGCGCTGCGGATGCCCCCACCCGAGAGCGCGATGCCCACGTCGTCGCGGGTGGTGAACGCCACGTAGGGTTCTCCGACGCTGGGCGACGTGACGACGTCGCACTCGTCGCCCCCCGCCCCGCCGAGGGCGGCGCGCTCTTTCGCGAGAAGCTCGGAGAAGTCCATCGCGGCGAATCGAACCGGCCTTCGGGGATCGGTCAAGCGAGAACTGTCGTGATTGCTCGAGCGCAAGCCCGGGCACGCCTGACCGGCGCCGGGTTTCGCGCGAGGATGAACGCATGCCCGTCACGCTCGTACCTGTCGCGCGCGACGACGTGCGCCTTGCGCGCTTGATGCAGCTCTATCTGCACGAGTGGAGCGCGATCTTCCCCGACCGCGTCCGCATCGGCGCCGACGCGCTGTTCACGTATCCAGAGGCCAGCCCCCTGCTGCGCGCGGTGCTGTTCCTCGACGACGCAGCGCCGTTCGGCTTCGCGCTGACCGAGCGTGACGCGCAGGGGACGGCGCACGTCGAGGAGTTCTTCGTGATCCTCGGGGTGCGTCGCCGTGGGCTCGGGAGCGCCGCCGCCCGCGCGCTCTTCGGTGGTGAACAGGGCCCGTGGACCCTCACCGTGCGACCGGAGAATCCGGGCGCGCTCGCGTTCTGGCGGCGCGTGATGCGCGACGCGCACGAGCGCGCGGAGGTCGGCGCAGACGGCGTTCCGCGCGTGCGGTTGACGCAGGGATGAAGACGACGAGCGCTGCGGGAGCCGCGAATCGCCGAGCTTGACGGCTCCACGCTCACGCATCATATGTTGTTACATGAGACGAGACAGCCGGCTCTCGGTCGCGCTCCACACGCTCCTCCACGTGGCGCACGCCGGGCTGCTCACGTCCGAGGCGATGGCCGCGCAGAGCGCCACGAACCCGGTCGTCATCCGGCGCACGATGGCCGGGCTGCGTGCCGCCGGGATCGTCCGATCGGAGAAGGGCCACGGGGGCGGCTGGTCGCTCGCGCGCGGTCTCGATCAGATCACGCTCTACGACGTCTACGAGGCGCTCGGCGAGCCGACGATCCTCGCGATGAGCAACCGCACGGAGAGCCCCGGTTGCGTCGTCGAGAAGGCCGTGAACCGGGTGCTGGGAAGCACGTTCGAGGCCGCCGAGGCGCTCCTCGTGAAGCAGCTCCGCAGCGTCAAACTCGCCGCGCTCGCGGCGGAGGTCGGTCCCCACGGTGGGCACCGCGCCCTCGGAAGGAAGAAGGTCGAACATGCATGACGTCATCGTGATCGGGGGCAGCTACTCGGGGCTCGCCGCCGCGTTGCAGCTCGTGCGCGGCCGCCGCCGCGTGCTCGTGATCGACGCCGGCGTGCGACGCAACCGCAACGCCGCCCACTCCCACGGGTTCCTCGGCCAGGATGGTCAGGACCCGGCCGCCATCGCGGCCAAGGGGCGCGCCGAGGTGCTCGCGTATCCGACGGCGAGCCTCGTCGAGGCGACCGCGGAGTCCATCGCACGAACCGATGGCGGCTTCGTCGTCCAGGTCACCGGCGGTGAGCGCCACGAGGCCAAGCTGCTGATCCTCGCGCTCGGCGTCGTCGACGAGCTGCCGGACATCCCGGGCGTCGGCGAGCGCTGGGGGCGCAGCATCTTCCACTGCCCCTACTGTCACGGCTACGAGCTCGGCGGCGGCAGGATCGGCGTGCTCGCCACCGGGCCCCTCTCGGTGCACCACGCGATGTTGCTGCCGGACTGGGGCGAGACCACGTACTTCACGAGGGGCATCGAGCCGACGGCCGAGGAGCGAGTGGTCCTCGCGCGCCGCGGTGTGACGCTCGAGCCCACGGAGGTGGTGGCGGTCGAGGAGCATGCGACGGTTCGGCTGGCCGATGGTCGCGCGCTGCCGTTCGCCGGGCTGTTCCTCATGCCGAGGAACCGCGTCGCGGGCGGCCTCGTCGCGAGCCTCGGGCTCGAGACGGAGGAGGGACCGGCCGGGCCCATCATCAAGACCGACGCCATGAAGGCCACGTCCGTGCCCGGCGTGTTCGCCTGCGGCGACGCGGCCCTGCTCGCCGGCTCGGTGTCGTTCGCCGTGGCCGATGGCGCGCGGGCCGGCATCGGTGCGCACCGCGCGCTCGTCTTCTCGTGACCGGTCGATCATGAGCGATCATCACCGACACGGGCCGCAAGACGTGGCGTTCTGGGACCAGATGTGGAGTCACCGGGCGACGCGCCGAGACGAGCCCCATCACTTCCTCGCGGAGAGCGCCGCCGCGCTGATCCCTGGCGCCGCGCTCGACGTCGGGTGCGGCGAGGGCACGGACGCGCTCTGGCTCGCGACGCGCGGCTGGACGGTCACGGCCGTCGACGTCTCGAAGGTGGCGCTCGATCGGGCGCGCTCCGCGGATCGCGCGCAGCGGGTCACGTGGATCCACGCGAACCTGGACGCGTGGCGTCCTCCCTTCGACACCTACGACCTCGTGGTCGCGCAGTTCCTCCACGTTCCGCCCGGAGCGAGGGCCTCGTTCTTCGACGGACTCGCCCGGGCGATCCGCCTCGGCGGCACGCTCCTGTTCTCGGCCCACGCGCCGCCGGGCTCGGGCACGACCGTCGACCGGCCGGCGATCGCGGATCTGTACTTCTCGGCCGACGAGGTGGTTCGAGCCCTTCCTGGCCGCTGGGAGGTGGTGATCGCCGGCGAGCAGGCGCGGGTCGCGCACACCCACGACGGGCCGCGGCAGGATCACGACACGGTGGTGAACGCGCGCCGTATCGGCTGATGGCCTTCACCGCGTGAGGCCGAAGACGCCGAGCGCCGAGGCGACCACCAGCGTCGTCACCTCGATGCGGGTCCCGAGTCGCGGGCCGATGAAGCGCCGGGCCCACTTCCCCGCGCTGTTGCCGACGAGGACCGCGCCGAGGAGCAGGAGCGACAGCCGCACCGTGGATGCGTCCAGGAGCCCCGAAAGACCGTACGACAGCACGCGGCCGAGGTGCATCGCCACGGACGCCACCGCCGCGGTCGCGACGTAGCTCGCGCCACCGAGACCGAGCGCCATGAGGAACGGTCCGGCGAGCATGCCCGCACCGCCCGACGTGCCGGCCAGCGCTCCGATGCCGAATCCGACGGGCGTGATGCCGCGCGCTCGTGGGGTGAACGTCACGACCTTGCAGACGCGCAGGAGCGCCACCGCCGTCATCGCCGCCATGACGATCCCGACCAACCGACCCGGCATGCGCGAGAGGAGCGCGCCGCCGAGCACGCTGCCGGGAAATGCACCGAGCGCGAACGCCCGGGCCACCCGACGGTCCACGTCCCCGCGGAACAGGAACGCACGATGCAGATTGCCAGCGAGCAGGGCCGGCGCCGTGGCCACGAGCGCGACCTTGGGGTCGGTGGCGAGCGACACCGCGAGGAGCATGAGGATTCCGCCGCCGAGCCCGGCCACGGTGGTCAGGAGGCCGGCGCCGATGCCGAGCACGGCGAAGGCAACGATGTGTTCCATGGGCTTGTCGCTCCCTGGTCTGCTGGACTGCTGCTCCATTCATGGGTCGAGCGAGACCATCTGACCAATGGATTGTTCGGAAGATCATGATAGATAATCCTTATGTTGGAAGAGCTGCAGCACTTCGTCCTCGCAGTCGAGCGAGGGACCCTGACCGAGGCGGCCCGGCACGCACACCTCTCCCAGCCGGCGCTGACCGTGGCGCTGCAGCGCCTCGAGGCGCGGGTCGGTGCCCGCCTCCTCCATCGAGGCCCTGGCGGGGTGGTGCTGACCGCGGCGGGCGCCGCGTTCCTCCCGCGGGCGCGCGCGTCGCTCGCCGCCTTCGCGGACGGACAGCGCGCGGTGGCCGAGGTCGAAGGGCTCCACGCGGGCGAAGTGCGGATCGGCGCCGGCGCCACGGTGTGCACCTACCTGCTCCCGAAGGAGCTCGCCGCGTTCCGGGCCGCTCACCCCGGTGTGCGGTTCCGGCTCCGCGAGCTGAACCCCTTGGCCGCGGAGGACGCCCTCGTGGCCGGGGAGATCGATCTCGCGATCGTCACGTCGCCGAGGGGAGAGCGATGGCGAGACGACCCGCTCGTCCTCATCGCCTCGCCCGAGCTGGAGCGGCCGTCCGAGGCCCCGTTCGTCACGTTCCCGCGTGGGTCGACCACCCGCGCGGCGCTCGATCGCCATTTCCCCGAGGCCGACGTCGTGGTCGAGCTCGGGAGCATCGCGGCGGTCAAGGCGAACGTCCGCGCGGGCATCGGCATCGCCCTCGTCGGTCGCTCGGCGGTCGAGGTCGACGTGGAGGCGGGCCGCCTCGCGCTCGTCCCCGATCCCCGGACCCCGATCGCGCGCCGCCTCTCGCTGCTCCATCGAGGCCGCGACCGGCTCCCACCCGCGGCCGCGGCCCTCCGTCGCGCCCTCCTCGCGAAGCGCCCCCCGCGCGCGCGGTAGCGACGGCTGTCAGGCTGCAGACCCTCGATCGCGGATCCGGGATGTTTCTCGGCAATCCGTGAAGATACTGGCGCCAGTACTCTAGGGCGTGGCGCACGCCGCGTGCGCGGCCTTGCACGTCGCCTCGTCGCTCGCGAGCTTGCCGCAATCGGGCCCCACGAGGCCACAACCGGCCACGGCGAGGTGGATGCAACTGACACCCGTCCAGAGCCACCCGGCCTCGAACCACCCGTCGCACATGCCCTGCCCGGAGCACTTCTGCGCCGCGCACGACGCGGCGGCGACCTTGGGGAGCGGTCCCGCCGTGGCCTTCGGCGGCGCACTGGTCGTCGCGGTGCTGGAAGGCAATACGGTGGTGCTCGGCGTCGGCGCCGGCAGAGCGCTGGCCACCGAGGCCGTCGGCGCGGGCGCCGTGGGAGCAGACGGCGCGCCGGTCTCTCGACAGCCCAAGACACCGAGCAAACCCAGGAGGAACCCACGCACCATCGCTGGATCGTACCTGCTCCAGCCCAGGGTATGGATCGACCTCTCCGCTAGAGCAGCCGGTCCAGCCGACCGACGCGGTCGCCCAGCATCCGGGCCATCACCGCTTGCACGTCGCGGCCCGAGCGCTGCGACAGCAGCGTCACGTCGAGCGCCACCTGCGACACCGCGAGCTCCGCGATCGCCGCCGTGCCGCTCACCACCGCGTTGTCCTCCACCCCGCCCTCCGTGGCCCCGACGAGCGCGCGCGCGTCGTCCGCCACCACCACGAGCCGGTGGCGCCAGAACGCCTCGAGATCGGCTTCGACGAGGCCGTAGCTGAAGATCTCCCCCGGCATCTCGGACGGCAGCGCGGCGTGGGCGAACACCACGATGAACACCCCGCGGTCGCGCGCGGCCTCGAGCACCGGGATCAAGACGCGGAGCTCGCGCGGCCACCCCGAGAGCACGAGGCGGTCCTGCGCCGAGGTGACCAGCCGCGTGGCCTCCTCGAGCACGCGGTCGTAGCCGCGCACCGTGAACGCATCGGGCGCCTCGACCGCCGGCGCGAGCGCGCGCGCCGCGTTCTCGAGGGCCTCCGTGGACCCATCGAACCGGCGGCGCAGCAGCATCACCAGGCCGTCGACCGGCGTGGCGACGAACCGCTCGGGCTCGCCGCGGCGGCCCTTGATCGAGCGCGCGGCGCTCGCGTCGACGAGCTTGCGCAGCACCGCATACACCGCCGACCGGGGGATGCCCGCGTACTGGCCGACCTCGTACCCCGTGGAGGGGCCGCGACCGAGCAAGGCCGCGTAGGCACGCGCCTCGTTGAGGGTGAAGCCGAGGGACTCGAGGGCGGCGACCAGCTCCGTCACGTCAACCCTTCACGCGGACTTCGATCCGCAGCTTGCGACCGTCTTTGCTGGCGGGCCACTTGCGCTCCGCCACCTTCGAGAGACACGATTTCACCGCGGCGTCGGTCACCCCCTCGACCTCGACGCGCGACGCGGTGCCGGTCGGCGTGACGCTCACCTCAAGCGTCGCCGCGTACTCGCCCGCGGGCTGTCCCGCGAAGCAACCGACGGACGAGGCCTGCACCTCGGCCGTGGCCACGTCGAACGGATCGGGGGGCGTGCCCTTGGTGCCCGGGATGGTCACGCTGCTGCTCACCGCGATCGCCGAGTTCGACTCGGCGGCGGGCGGCAGGTGCAAGGGCTGGGGCACCATCGGGGCGTTGCCGTAGTCGCTCGGGGGCATGCCGTTGACGAGCGGAGCCTGCGTACTGGCGGGAGGCAGCGGCTGACCGAGCCCCGTGGGCGCCGCGTCGGCGTCGTTGCGCGACTCCTTGCAAGCGCCGACGAGGCCGAAGAGCGCGACGACGAGCGCGTTCACCCCCCGCAGGGCCCCGCGTGCTCGGAGCGTCGCGCGCACGTCAGTCGCTCCCCGGCTTGCGCGCAGGCTCGGCACGCAGCGTGCGGCCCTTGAGCTCGGCGCCGGTGAGGGCGGCCACCGCGCGATCGAGGACGTCGGGGCGGACGTCGACGAAGGAGTTGCGGTCGCGCAGGCGGATGCCGACCACCGCGTCGGACTCGATGGCGCCGCGGCGCTCGAGCACGGTGAGCAGGTCCTGGCCGCTGATGCCGTCGCGACGGCCGGAGTTGACGAACACGGTGACCGAGGGCGCGCCGCTCGTGTTGACGCGCTCTTCGCCCATGGGCGCCGCGGGCGCCGCCTGCACCTCGGGCTTGGGTTTCGGCGCCTCGATCTTGGTGCCCTCGACCTTGGCGTCGCCGACGCGGTAGCCGGGCAGGATCAGCGAGTCGTCGTCGGCCTCGGCCGGCGGCTCCCACTCGGCGAGCTCGGCGTGGCGACGCCCGCCCTCGGGGCGCGGGCCGCGCGGGCCACGATCGCCGGGGCGCGTGCGGTCGCGATCGCGACGGGGACGCTCCTCGCGCGGGGCGTCCACGCGCGGCGCCTCGGCAGCCCCACTGGGGATCGTGGCGATCGGCGCAGCGACGGCGACCGGTGCGGCCGCGACGGGCACCGGAGCTTCACGGGGCTCGCGGCGATCGCGATCACGGTCACGGTCACGGTCACGATCACGATCGCGATCACGCTCGCGACGCGGCGCCGGCGCCGCGCTCGGGGCGGCGGCCTCGACGACGGGCTCCGCCTTCGTGGTCTTGGCGCGGCGCGCCTTTTCCCCGGCCGCAGCGGCGACGACCAGCGGGCCGACGACGCCCTCGAGCAACGAGGCGACGAGCCCCTCGGCGTCGTCGTGCGCGAGCACCCGGCGGGCCAGCGAACGGAGCTCGCTCGTGGCGCTGCCCCTGCGCTCGGCGACGGAGCGCTGCTCGACCGTCGCGAGCAGGTCGGTCTCGCGACGCGCGGCGAGCTCGCGCTCGTCGGGCACGGCGCGCTCGATGGGCCGGATGCCGTAGGTGAGGCGCAGGTAGTAGAGGCTGCCGATGGCCTTCGGCGAGATGAGCGAGATCGCCGTGCCGGTGCGCCCCGCGCGACCGGTGCGACCGGTCCGGTGGACGTACTGCTCCTGGGCCTCGGGGAAGTCGACGTTGATGACGTGGGTGAGGTGGCTGATGTCGATGCCACGCGCGGCGACGTCCGTCGCGACCAGGAAGCGCAGCTGCCCGTCGCGCACGCGGGCCATCACCTTCTCGCGGGCGGCCTGCTCGAGGTCACCCGAGATGTAGTCGGCCGCGTAGCCGACCTTGTTGAGCTCGCGCGCTACGCGCTCGGTCTCGTCCTTGGTGTTGCAGAACAGGATGGCCGAGGGCGGATCCTCGACGTCGAGCACGCGCATCAGGTCGCGCAGCTTGTCGCCGGTCTGCAGGTAGAAGTAGTGGGTGAGCTCGAGGGCGCCGACCTGGTCGCCGGAGAGGAGGATCTTCTCCGGGTCCTTCATGTCGCGGATGATCCGCGAGACCTCGTTGGAGAGCGTGGCCGAGAACAGCAGGGTCTGCCGCCCCTTGGGCAGCTTCTCGACGATCGCGTTGAGCTCCTTCTCGAAGCCCATCGAGAGCATCTCGTCGGCCTCGTCGAGGACGAAGGTGCGGATGCCGCTCGGGTCCATCGTGCCGCGACGCAGGTGGTCGAGGACGCGGCCCGGCGTGCCGACGACGACCTGGGCGCCGGCCTCGAGCTCGGTGATCTGCCGGCCCATCGGCGCGCCGCCGTAGACCGCCGTGATCGCGAGCCCGCGGTGCACGCCGATCTTGGCGAGCTCCGCGGCGACCTGGAGGGCGAGCTCGCGGGTCGGGCAGAGGATGAGCGCCTGCAGCCCCGGCTTCTTGCTGACCACCTGGTCGAGCAGCGGCAGGCCGAAGGCCGTCGTCTTGCCGGTGCCGGTGCGGGCCTGGACCATCACGTCCTTGCCGCGGGTGACCGGCTCGTAGCAGGCGAGCTGCACGGGCGTCGGGTGCACGTACCCCATCTCGGCGAGCGCCTTGCTCACCTCGGCGGTGAGCGGCAGGGAGGCGAAGGTGGGTTTCTCTCGTTCGGTCGTCGACGTTTCGGTCATGGGGAGCTTTTCTTCGGGGGCCAAAGTTCAGGACGGGACGCGCCGTCAGGGCGCGGGGGTCGGCGCAGAGGGCGCTGGATTCGGGGGAGGAGCGTGGAGAGCAGGCCCCATGGGCAGGGGAAGGAGCGTGGGCGCGACGGCCTTGCGGTGGGCGGCGCGGGCGGGCGCGGCCTCGAGCGCGTCGAGGCGGAGCATGGCCTCCTGGGCCGCCCGGAGGCGCGCGAGAGCATACGCCGCCCTCGACTCTTCGGGGGGACAGCCGTCGATCAGCTCGTAGACCCGCTGGTCGAAGGCCCGACCACTCGGACCGCCGAGGACCGTGCGGAAGGCGTCGACAGCGGCCGTGTCGGACGCCGAATCGTCGGTCGCCATGGCGGCCTCGGCGAGCCGGGCCCGGAGGCGGGAGAGCTCGGTCTTGCAGGCGAGCGCGTCGCGCGGCGGCGCCCCGCGGAAGACGGCGTCGCGCAGGATCTGCCAGGAACCCGCCACGATCACCCAGATCAGCAGCGAGAAGAACAGCACCTGGGACACGCGCAAGCCACGCTTGGCGTTCGGTCCGAGGGGAGCCTTCTCGCTTGCCACGGCCGGGGTTTCCGGCGGCAGCGCCCTTGCGTCAAGCGGTCCTGCGTCGCGCTAGGGAGTGGGCTGGAACGTCGGGTCGGCCTCGCGCAGCCAGGCACTGGCGGCGTCCTCCGCCGAGAACGTGCGGATCTGGATGCGGGGCGCGAGGAGGGCGATGGGGTCGACGACCGTGCGCACCACGAAGCTGCGCTCGACGAGCACCGCGACGCGGACGAAATCTGGCGTGCGCTCGATGTAGCCGCGGGCGAAGCGCACGAACGACGTGCCGCCGAGCACGGCGACGACGTCGCGCACCCGCGCGTAGAGGCAGACGACGCGCCCCCCCTCCTTGGCGATGCGGGCCTCGAGCGCGAGGAGCTCCTTCTCGAGGGTCACGAGGTCGGCGGTCGGACCGTCGAGATCGAAGGCGACCGTGGTGGCCCCCGGACGATGGATGCGCAGCGCTCCCTTGCTCAAGGGGCGCAGCCTACCAAACGCGGCCGCCTTGCCCAGGGGTCTGTGGGCTCAGGGCAGGGAGAGTTCGTGCGCGTGCAACGGCATGGCCTCGCGCGCGCAGCCAGGCACATGGGCCTTGCAGAGCGAGCGGAGCTTCGGGGTGTCGTCGTCGCGGCGGTATTTCAGGTAGGCGGCGCGCGCGAGCTCGGCGTCCTCTTTCATGCCGAGCCGATCGTAGGCCAGCGCCTGCAGGTGCTGGAGCTGCGCCGACTCGGGGTCGACGTGGAGCGCCTGCTGGATCACCCCGAGCGCGCCGAGGTCGTCGCCCTTGAGCTCGAGCGCCTCGCCGAGGAGCTCCGCACCGTGGACGACGTGCGGCGAGCGCAGGAAGCCGAGCCGGAGCGGCTCGACGGCGTCGGCGAGCTTGTAGACCTCGTAGCGCGCGACCCCCCGCAGGAACGGGATGACCGGCGTCTCCGGGTCGAGCTTCTGCGCCGCGTCGAGCATCGCGTCGGCGTCGAGCGTGCGGCCCTGGCGCACGTACATGCGCGCGAGGTCGATGAAGCCGTGCGCCTTGTGCGGCGCGAGTTCGACCGCCTTGGCGAGCGGGCCCTGCGCGTCACCGACGTCCTCCTGCAGCGCGTTGAGCAGGCCGCGGCCGTAGGCGAGGTGACGACGGAACGCGTCGGGCTTGCCGGCCACCGTCGGCGCGCCGAGCACCACGGTGTCGGCCGAGACCTCGGTGATGGGGAGCTCGGGGCAGGACTTCATCGGCGGCGCGCTCGCGAACTCGTTCACGCAGGCGCTCTTGGTGAAGACGGGGCTGAACTTGCGGTAGAGGACGCGCGCGCGCACCGAGAGCGGCTGGGCGACGTCGAGCGGAACCGGCAACGCGTAGCGGACGACGCGGGAATCCTGGGGCGGGATGGTGGTGTCCCACCCGGCGGCGGCGAACCGGTGCGCGTCGCGGAACAGCGCCGGCTTGCCGTCGTTGTCGAGCTGCAGCACGCCGAAGCGGTGCGCCTCGCTGCCGAGCACGCCGTCCTTGTCGAGGGCGCCGCTCTTGCCGAGCAGCTGACCCTTGGCGTCGCGCACCTCGAGCTCGAGCCAGATCTCGTTCGAGTCGACGGTGCCCGTCGGGAACTTGTGGCCGACCTTGGTGTTCTCGATGACGACGTCGACGGCGATGCTCTCGCCGGGGACGATCTTGGCGTCCTCCACGCGCTGGTAGCTCGGGCCGCGGCGCACCGCGACGACGTCGACGCGCACGACGTCCTTCAGGAACGCCTGCTGGCGCAGCACGGTCTCCTTGTCGCCGGCGAACGTGGGCAGCGCGGTGTTGGCCGCGAGGAACCGGTGCGAGCGCACCTTCTTCTCGCCGCCCACGGGCTTGGCCGACAGGTCTCCCTTCGGCGCGGCCTCGTGCGGCATGTGGCAGTCCTGGCAGCGCTTGGCCTCGACCTCGGGCGCGTAGAGGAACCCCGCGGTCTTCTTCCCGCCGAACGCGAACGGGCCCTGCTCCCAGCCGTCGAAGTCGTTCTGGCCGCGCAGCCAGCGCTTGCCGTTGACGTCGGCGTGCAGCGACACCTTGTGGCAGCTCGCACACAGCTCGGGCGACTCGGTGGTCTTGGTCTTCATGGCGGCCTTGTGCGCCGCGACCGCCTTCGGGTCCTTCGGATCGGGCTCCTTGAAGGCCCCCGTGTACTTCAAGAGGTAGCCGCCGCCGCCGACGCGCGCGCCCTCGGCGATCGAGTGGCACACGAGGCACCCGAGGCCGTCGCCCGCGCGGGGGCTCTTCGGCGCGTCGTCCTTGTCGATCAGCGGATCGACGGTGGTCGCCGTGGCGCCGTCGAACATCAGCGACGGGTCGTGGCACCCGCCGCACCAGCGCGAAGTCTTGTTGCCGCGGTGCTTGCGGGTGAGGTCGACCGCCGAGGCGTAGAAGCGGTTGCTGAACGAGGAGTTGTGGTGCGCGCTCGGGTCCCACTGGGCGACCACGTCGGCGTGGCAACCGGCGCACTGCACCGGATCGCCGAGCGTGCCGACGTCGACCTTCTCGCTCGTCTCGAGGCGCACGAACGCCGGCGCGAACCGCGAGGGCGGCTCGACCATCACGTAGGCCTTGGGGGGCGCGGGCGGCGTCGCGACCTTGGGCGGCTCGGGGGCGTGCCGGTTGCACGCGCCGAAGGCGAACCCGAGCGCGACGACGGCGACGACCCCCTTGTTCACCGCGGCCTCCGCGTCCGGCGGCGCGCGACCAGGAGGCCGAGGAACGCCGTGCCGGCGCCGACCCCCGCGCCCCAGCCGATGGGCGTGCCCGGGACCGAGCACCCGCACGCGCGGCGCGGGCCGAGCCCGAACCCGGCCTGCTGGGCCTGGACCGCCGCCCGATCCCACGACTCCGGATCCTCGAGGCCGGCGACGACGTGGTCGCTGATCTTGACGGTGCCGCGCGGCGCGCCGGCGAGGTTGGTCGCGGGCAGCGGACCGCTCCCGCCCTCGGGCGGCGAGACCCCGGAGGGAGGCCCGCCCCAGATGCCGCGCTTCGGGTTGCTGCACTGGATCGGCCCCGTCCACGGGTGGCGGATCGCGTAGCGCGCCTGGAAGTTGTTGCTGCTGTCGGGCTTCGCGCCCTCCTCGAGCTTGCCGTTCGAGACCACGTGCTCGCGACCGCCGACGACCGGCTCGGCCACCTTGAAGACGATGTCGTCGGTGAGCGTGCTCGGATCGTAGCGGGTGTGCAGGCGCGTCAGCACCATGCCCTGCGCCTCGCCGTACCCGTACGACTGACCGTCGTCGAGCTTCTTGAACAGCACGTCGCCGCCGAGGGTGACGACGTCGCTCTGCTCGAGGGGCGGGGAGGGACACGGGTCGCACGACGAGGTCTCCCACGCGTACTCGGTGACCACCGCGCGCCCTCCGGCCTTGACCATGGTGGCGTCGAACAGCGCCGCGTAGAACGGGCCGAACGCCTTGCGGGTGCCGTCGTTCACCTCGAGGTTGGTGGGGATGAACGCGTTCGGATAGTTGGCCGCCTCGTAGCGCTTGTTCTTGCCGATGACGTACATCAAGAGGTCCTGCTTGCCGTTGGCGTTGAGCAGGCCGAGGCGCACCGGCAGCCGGAAATCCTGCGACTCGTAGTGGAAGCGCAGCGGCGAGAGCGTGGCGACGCCCTGCTGGTCGGTCTGCACCTTCTTCATGTCGACCTTGGCGACGAAGAACTTCCACTGCTCGCGCACGTACGGCGCGAGCGCGGTCGAGGCGCCCTTCGGGATCTTGTACTTGTTGTCGAGCAGGTAGCTCTCGAGGCCGTCGCTCTCCTTGGCGCTCAGCACGACGACCTCGTACTCACCCACCTTGAACTGGGCCTCGATCTTGACGCCGTAGTCCTTGGGCGCGGCGTCCTCCTTCATGGAGGAGGGGGGGGCGGCCATCGGCGCGCCCGAGGCCATCTCGGGCGCGTACTGCGGCGGCTGGTAGCAAGGGTCCTGCTCCCAGTACTCGACGAGCCTCGGCGCCGAGAGCGACTCGAGCTTCTTGAACAGGTCGAGCGGCAGCGTGCGGACGTTCTCCTTCTGGAGGACGACCGGCACCGGCACGACCATCGCGAAGTCGGCCGCCGGGCCCTTGTAGTTGTTGGACATGCTGATGACCATGCGCGTGCCCTCGCGCATCAGGGCCACCATGGTCGCGTCGTTGTAGAGGGGCTGGTCGCTCGGGGCGACGTAGAAGCCGCAGAACGCCTGGGCGGCGTCGGTGACCGAGACGGCGGCGGCGACGGCGGCGAGGGAGGCGAGGACGACACTGCGACGCATGCGGGCTCCTTGGGTGCTTCTCTGTGAACGGCGGAGGGGGGCGGCGCCTTACGCCTTCTTCTTGCGCAGCGTGAGGGCGAGGAGGCCGACCAAGAGGAGGGTGCCCCCGGCGCCGGCCACGAAGTAGAGGGCGCCCGTGGTCTCGCCGCCCGTACCACCCTCGTCGGCGTCGGGCTTCTGCGCGGCCTTCTTGCCCTTCGGCGGCACGAGGTCGAGCTCGTCGACGCGGCTCTTCACGAGGCTCGCGAGCTGCACCGAGCCGCGTGGCGCCGCGGCGAGGCCGGTCGCGGCGGCGGGCTTGGTGGTGCCGACCTCTCCGGCCGGCGGACCGCCCCAGACGCCACGCTTCGGGGACTTGCACGCGATCGGCCCCTTCCACAGGTGGCGGATCGCGTACCGGGCCTGGAAGTTGTTGTAGCCCGCGGGGGCGGCGCCCTTCTCGATGCCGCCGTCCTTGCCCGTGACGAACTCGCGGCCGCCGACGACCGGGGACGCCGCGCGGAAGACGAGGTCTTCGCCGAGGGTGGTCGCGTCGTAGCGGGCGTGCAGGCGCGTGAGGATGACGGGGTGCGAGGTGCCTCCGAAGAAGCCGCCGCCGGGGCCCGGGAATCCCTTGGATTTGCCCTTGGTGCCCATGACGGTGGGCGCGGCGCTCGAGGACGGCAGTGCCGAGGGCGCGCCGCTCGCGGACGGCGGCGCGACCGGGATCTCGGTGGGCGGTGGGGCCGCCATTCCGAGCAGCACGTCGCCACCGAGCGTGGCCACGTCGCTGTCGGACAGCGGGGGCGTCGGGCACGGGTCGCACCCCGCCGAGGTCCACGCGTACTCCGTGACGACCGCCTTGCCGCCGGCCTTGGCGACCGTCGCGTCGAACAGCGCCGCGTAGAAGGCGCCGAACTGGTTGCGGGTCTCGTCGGCGACGTCGATGTTGGTCGGGACGAAGACGTTCGGGTAGTTCGCGACCTCGTAGCGGCCCGTCTTGCTGAGGACGTAGACGATGATGTCCTGCTTGTCCTTGGCGTTGAGGAGGCCGAGCCGCACCGGCAGGCGGAAGTCGTTCGACTCGTAGGTGACCCGGAGCGGCGAGAGGGTGGCGACGCCGGCGGCGTCCATCTTCACCTTCTTGATGTCGACCTTGGCCACGAAGAACTTCATCTGCTCCTTCACGTAGGGAGCGAGGGCCGCCGAGGCGCCCTTCGGGATGTTGTACTTGTTGGCGATCAGCCACTTCTCGAGGCCGTCGGACTCCTCGGCGCTGAGCACCACGATGTCGTATTCGCCGACCGTGAACTCGGCCTCGACCTTGACCTTGAACTCCTCGTCCTTCGCCGCGCCGGCAGCGGCCGGCGCCGCGGAGAGCTTCTTCTTGCTCTTCTCGTACTTCTTGTCGGAGTCGTCGTCGTCGAACGCGCACGGGTCCTGCTCCCAGTACTCGACGAGGCGCGGCGCGCTCAGCTGCTCCAGCTTCTGGAAGGTGGTCGTCGGGAGGGTCTTGACCGACTCCTTCTGCAGGACGACGGGCACCGGCACCACCATCGCGAAGTCCGCCGCGGGGCCGCGGTAGTTGTTGGACATCGACAGCGAGGTGCGGTTGCCCTCGCGCATCAGGGCCACCATCGTCGCGTCGGCGTAGAGCGGCGCGTCGTTGGGCGCGACGTAGAACCCGCAGAAGGCGCGGGCCTCGGTGGGAGCGGCGAAGGCCGCGCCGATCGTGACAGCAGTGGCGAGTACGGCGATCTTGCGCATGGAGCCTCCCGGTCGACGGAGCCTATACGGACGCTCCGTACAAAGGATCTCCGTCGTGCGTGGTCCACCTCGGGCTACCGGGGTCGAGAGCCCCCGGCTTTTCGTGCGGGTGTGGGGGCCTCGGCCCCCGCGTCCACGCGTCTTCGTGCAGGGTTCGTGGGGGTCACAGTGGCGCGCAGCTTGCTGCATCGCAGACATGCAACGCGCGGCATGGGGACTCGTCTGCCTCGGGGTGATGGGCTGCAGCGACGCCTCGATCGGTGGGGACGACGACGCGGCGATCGACGACGCCGCGATCGACGCCGCGTCGGACGGCGTGGCCGATGCACCTCCCGGCGAGGGCGGCCCGACCGACACCGGCGTCTCGCCGACCGACACGGGGACACCGCCCGTCGACAGCGGCCCCGTCGGCGCCTGCGACGCCGCGTGCACCGGCACCAAGATGTGCGACGGCGCGGGCGCGTGCGTGTGCGCCCCGGGCTGGACCTCGTCGGGCAAGGACTGCGTCGCCGTCGCGATCTCGTCGCCTGCCAAGCGGACGAAGGCGGACGTGTGCGCGCGCTACAAGGCCGACACCGCGCGGCCCGCGGCGCTGTGGAAGGCGGGCACCGGCGGCGAGTGCGACCCGGGCACGGTGCCGTACGACGCGCAGGTGGCTGCGCTGCGGTACCTGAACTTCTACCGCTGGATGGTCGGCGTCGGCCCGGTGCAGGTGGTGCCCGCGGTCGCGAAGGCCGAGCAGGAGTGCGCGAAGATCCTGGGCTACGCGTTCGGGCACTCGCCGCCACCGACGACCAAGTGTTACACCGCCGACGGCGCAGCCGCGTGCGGCGCCTCGCTCATCGCGGGCGGCTACGATCTCATGACCCAGTTCGACGGCTACGGCATGGAGATCGACCAGAACCTGATCCACCGCCGCAACGTGCTCGCGGTCGGGCGCGCCGGGGTGTGGACGGGCACGAGCTCGCCGGGCGGGTCCGCGATGCACTACGGGGGCGCCTACCCTGCCCTCGCGAGCGACCCCGAGTTCGTCGCGCACCCGGGCCCTGGGCCCAACGTGCGCGCCCGCGTGCCGAGCCGGTGGTTCGTGCAGAAGGGGACCAAGACGATCGCGGCGGTCGACGCGCGCGTGTTCGTGGTGGCCACGGGCGAGGAGAAGCCGATGAAGCGCTACCACCACTACACGGACTTCAGCTCGTTCGACGTGAGTGGTTGGACGCCGGTGGTGGACACGCCCTACCGCGTCGAGCTGATCGACGACGCGAAGATCACGGTCGCCAAGTTCGAGACGACGTTCGTCGACTGCCCCTGAGGGCCGGTTCAGCCGCCCGAGCGGTAGTTCGGCGGCTCCTCGGTGATCGTCACGTCGTGGACGTGGCTCTCCTTGAGGCCCGCGCTCGTGATGCGGATGAACTTGGACTTGGTGCGCAGATCGGGGATCGTGCCGCAGCCCGTGTATCCCATGCCGGAGCGGAGGCCACCCACGAGCTGGTAGAGGATCTGGCGCAGTGACCCGCGGTGCGGCACGCGGCCCTCGATGCCCTCGGGGACGAGCTTCTCGTCGGCGGTGCCGCCCTGCCCGTAGCGGTCCTTGCTGCCGGCCTTCATCGCGCCGAGCGAGCCCATGCCGCGATACACCTTGTAGGTGCGGCCCTGGTAGAGCACGACCTCGCCGGGCGACTCGTCGGTGCCCGCGAAGAGCGAGCCGATCATCACCGCGGAGGCGCCGGCGGCGATGGCCTTGGTGACGTCTCCCGAGTACTTCACGCCGCCGTCGGCCACGATGGGCACGCCGTACTTGTCGCCGACGCGCGCGCAGTCTCGCACGGCGGTGATCTGGGCGACGCCCACGCCCGCGACGACGCGCGTCGTGCAGATGGAGCCGGGGCCGATGCCGACCTTCACGCCGTCGGCGCCGGCCTGCACCAGCGCCTCGGCGGCGTCGGCGGTGGCGACGTTGCCGCCGATGACGTCGAGGTCGGGGTACGCCTTCTTGATCGCGCGGACGGACTCGATCACGCCCACGTGGTGGCCGTGCGCGGTGTCGACGACGATGAGGTCGACGCCGGCGGCGACCAGCGCGCGCACCCGCTCGTCGCGGTCGGCGCCGGGGCCGACGGCCGCGCCGACGCGCAGGCGGCCCTTGCCGTCCTTGAGCGCGTTCGGGTTGCGCTCGGCCTGCATCAGGTCCTTGACCGTGATGAGGCCCACGAGCTTGCCCGACTGCGGCTCGACCACGAGCAGCTTCTCGATGCGGTGCCTGTGCAAGAGCTCGCGCGCGTGCTCCACCGACACGCCGGGCGGCGCGGTGACGAGCTCCTTGGTCATGAGCGCCGAGACCGGCTGGTCGAGGTTCTTCTCGAAGCGGATGTCGCGCGAGGTGAGGATGCCGACCGGGCGATCCCCCCCGCCCTCGGCGACCACCGGGAGGCCCGAGATGTCGTGGCGACGCATCACGCCGAGCGCCTCGCGGAGCGACATCGACGGGGTGATGGTGACCGGATCGAGCACCATCCCGCTCTCCGCGCGCTTGACGCGGAGGACCTCCTTGGCCTGCTCCTGCGGCGGGAGGTTCTTGTGGATGATGCCGAGCCCGCCCTCGCGCGCGATCGCGATGGCGAGGCGCGCCTCGGTGACCGAGTCCATGGCCGCCGAGACGATGGGGATGTTGAGCTCGATGTTGCGCGAGAGCCGCGTCCGGACATCGGCCTGCGCGGGGAGGACCTCGCTGTAGGCGGGCAGCAGCAGAACGTCGTCGAACGTCAGGGACTCACGCAGTTCGTCGTCGAGCACGGCAGACCTCCAGAGCTCTTCGTAGCCAACACCGGGAAGAGGAGCGAGGGTCCAAAAGCGCGCGAGGCCAGCACTTGGCCAGCCTCGCTGCACGCTTCGTCAGGTGATCATGCGCTTCAGGCGCTTGACCTGCTTGCGCTTCATCTTGGCGCGGAGTTTGTTGGTCTTGCCGCGGTTGGTCTTGCGCGGCACCTTGGACAGGACGATGTACATCGGGCAGCTCCTAAGAGGGGCGGCGGGTGTAGCAAAGTCGACCGGGTCGAGCAAGGCCCGCGCGCGTTCGAGGGGTGGCGGGCCGCCCCATACGTCGGGCGGGGCCCGTGGTTTCACGCGAAGAATTCGGGCGTTTCCTTGCGCGAAGCCACGATCCGGCCGGTGCGGTGGCCCGTAGGACCGGGCATGCGAATCACCGGTCTGCTCATCGTCCTCTGTCTCGTCGGGTGTGGTGGTGAGGGCTTCGACGTGGCCGCCCCCACCGAGTCCGACACGGGGGCCGACGGAGGCGCCAGCCTGCCCGAGGTCGCTCCGGACAGCACGCCGACGGAGGCGAGCGACGCCGCCATCGAAGAGGCGCCGCCGGCCTGTGCGGGGGCGAAGAACGGCGTCTCGTGCGGGGACGGCACCGTGCGCCACATCTGCCTCGCCGGCTCGTGCGTCGTCAGCACGTGCGGCGACGCCTTCGTCGACTTCGGCGGCGGCGAGGAGTGCGACGACGGCAACGAGAAGGCGGGCGACGGCTGCGAGCCGAAGTCGTGTCGCTTCTCCTGCGCGGAGGACAAGGGGTGCGACGACAAGAACGCCTGCACCACCGGCGAGGCTTGCGATCTCTCCACCCACGCGTGCAAGGCCGGCGAGCCCGCCAAGAAGGGCACGCCTTGCACGCTCCCGAGCGGCGCGGCCGGCAGCTGCAACGCGGGCAGCTGCGCGCCAGTGAGCTGCGGCAACGGGGTCCTCGAGGTCGGCGAGGAGTGCGACGACGGGAACACGGTCGACACCGACGGCTGCCGCCGCGACTGCACCTTCACCTGCAAGGCGGACGTTGACTGCAGCGACGGGAGCGTGTGCACCGGGACCGAGAAGTGCGTGCTGTCGACCCACACCTGCGCGCCCGGCACCGCCCTCGTGTGCGCCGATGCCAGCGCCTGCACCGCCGACACGTGCGACGCCAAGGCGGGGTGCAAGAGCGTGCTCGTCGATGCCGACGGGGATGGCTTCGCGCCGCAATCGCTCGGCGCCTGCGGCCTCGACTGCAACGACGGCGACCCGAACGCGAAGCCCGGCCAGAAGAGCTTCTTCGGTACGCCGCACGTGCTCGGCGCGACCAAGTCGTTCGACTGGAACTGCGACGGGGTGGTGGAGAAGGAGCCGATCGCGGTGGGCTACTGCTACTACGACGACGCGGGGTTCTGCGTCTTCAAGGAGGGGTTCTCGAACACGCCGCCCGCCTGCGGGGAGTCGAAGCAGTACGCGACCGGCTGCAACCTCGTCGGCGAGGGGTGCTACCCCGTCGGGCCGCTCGTGCAGATGCGCTGTCGGTGAGCGACGGGTAGGCTCACGGCGTGCGCGTCACCCTCAACGTCGACCTCGGCGAGCTCCCGGACGAGCCGGAGGAGCTGTACGCGCTCGCAGACGTCGCCAACGTGGCGTGCGGCGGCCACGCAGGCGACGCGGCCAGCATGCGCCGCGCCTGCCGGCTCGCGCGCGCGCACGGCACCAAGGTGTTCGCGCACCCCTCGTATCCGGACCGCGAGGGGTTCGGTCGCCGCGCGATCGCGATGGACCCGGGGCAGCTGCGCGCGTCACTCGCGGAGCAGTGCGCCGCGTTGCTCGAGGCTGCCGCCGCCGCGGGCGTCGTCGTCGAGGGCGTGAAACCCCACGGCTCGCTCTACCACGCGGTCGCGACCGACCTCGAGGTGGCCCGCGTCGCCGTCGAGGGCTGCTCGGCGATCGCGGGGCCGTGGGTGATCTCGCCGGGAGCGCGCCTCGCGGAGCTGGTCTCGACGACGCTCGTCGAGGGGTTCGCCGACCGCGGGTATGCCGACGATGGAACGCTCCGGCCGCGCGAGGCTCCGGGCGCGCTCCTGCACGATGCGACCTCAGCGCTGGATCAGGCGCGAGCGCTCCTTCGCAGCGGCCGCTTCCAGACGCTCTGCGTGCACGGCGATCGCGCCACGGCCTTGCCCATCGCTCGGGCGATACGCGCCCTGCTCGACGAGCCGCTCTGACCAAGCGCGGCACAAGCAGTCCGCTTCGCACCAACCTGCCGTTTCGCCGCTTTTCCCTTGCCGTCAGGTCCACATTCGATAGGTTCGGCCGCGGAGGGATTGATGCGAAAGAAGATCGGACTGCTCCTGTGGGCGGGCCTCGCGCCCATCATCGTCAACGGCTGCTCGTCGAGCGGCGAAGCCGTCAACCCGTGCGCCGCCACCGAGACCCAGTGTGGCGCCACCTGCGCCGATCTGACGAGCTCGGCGGAGAACTGCGGCGCCTGCGGGACCAAGTGCGGCGCCGGTGAGGCGTGTGTCACCGGCAAGTGCTCCACGACGTGTCCAGCCGGTCAGCTCGTGTGCAGCAGCAAGTGTGTCAGCACCGACAACGACAACGCCAACTGCGGCGCGTGCGGCACCAAGTGCGGCGCCGGTGAGGTGTGCTCCGCGGGCAAGTGCGCGACGAGCTGCGCGGCGAGCCTCACGACCTGCGATGGCAGTGGTGGCAGCAAGTACTGCGCGAACACCCAGACCGACAACGACAACTGCGGCAAGTGCGCGGAGAAGTGCGCGGCCGGCCTCGCCTGCAAGGCGGGCAAGTGCGAACTGTCGTGCGGCACCGGCCTGGACCTGTGCACCTCGGCGTGCGTCGACTTCAAGACGGACAACAACAACTGTGGCGCGTGCGGCAACAAGTGCGGCAGCGGTCAATCGTGCCAGGCCGGGGTGTGCCAGGCCACCTGTGGGACCGGCCTCACCGCCTGCACGGGGAGCGGCGGCGACGGAGGCGCCGAGGGCGGAGCCGATGGTGGCGCCGGCTATTGCGCGAACCTCGACAACGACCCCGCGAACTGCGGCGCGTGCGGAAAGGCGTGCGCAGCGGGCCTGCTCTGCAAGGCCGGCACCTGCACGCCGACCTGTGCTCCCTACGCGACCTGCCCGGCGGTCGGCGCCGCGGCGCCCTATTGCGCCGACACCGTGACCGACCCGACCAACTGCGGCACGTGCGGCACCAAGTGCGGCCCGGGGACCACCTGCGTCGCGAGCAAGTGCGAGACGGCCTCGCTCACGGTCAAGACCGACACCAACCTGAGCCTCACCAACACCGGTGGCCGCACGTGCGCCGACGGCGGCGACATGGTTGCCTACTCGGTCACGGCCCTCACCGGTACGACCGCGACGGTTTCCAAGGACCCTGCCGCGGGCTGCCTCGCCGTCGGCGACGAGGTCCTCCTCATCAACCTGCAAGGGACGGCGGCCAACACCGCCAACGTCGGCAACCACGAGCTGCTCAAGGTCGCCTCGGTCACCGCCTCCACCGTGACCTTCGCGGCAGCGAAGACCAAGTCGTACGGCAACGGCGCAGCGGACGACACCAACCTCGGGACCGCGCGCACCAATCAGCGCGTGATGCTGCAGCGCGTGCCGAGCTACGCCGACGTCACGGTGGCGCCCGGCGCGAAGCTGACCGCCAGCCCATGGGACGGCATCAAGGGCGGCGTGTTCGTCCTCCGCGCGACGGGCACCGTCCTGATCAACGGCGCCGTCGACATGAAGGGCGCGGGCTACGCTGGCGGGGGTCGGACGACGACCGTCAACACCTCGGGGGCGCAGGGGGAGTCGATCGGCGGCCTCGGAAGCGCGTCCGACGTCAACCTGATCGGCGCCGGCGGCGGCGGCCTCGGCGACGGACAGTGCACCAACTACGGCACCGCGGGCGGCGGCGGCGGCTACGGCGGCTGGGGCAAGAACGCCACGAATGCGTGTGGTGGAAGCGGCGGAGGCACCTACGGCGACGCGACCCTCGGTCGCTGGTACCTCGGCTCTGGCGGAGGCGCGGGCGGCACCGACAACACGCTCGCCGACAACCCCCAGGGCGCCAAGGGCGGCAACGGCGGAGGCATCGTGAGCGTGCTCGGCGCGACCAGCGTCTTCACTGCCGGACCGATCGACGCGTCGGGCGGAGACGGCGAGGGCGACGGCGCTGCGGGTTGCACCGACGGCACCTCGACCTCCAGCTGCTGGGACTTCTCCGGCCCCGGTGGCGGCGGCTCGGGCGGCAGCGTGAAGCTCGAGGGCGCGGTCTCGAACCTCGCCAACGTCCAGGTCGTCGGCGGCCGAGGCGGCTCGGGGGTGGTCGGTGCGGCCGACGTCGGCGGCGCTGGCGGCCTCGGCCGCAGCGTGCCTGCGGCCAAGACCTGCAACGACCTGCCGGCGTCCCTCGGCGACGGCGAGTACACGCTGCCCTTCGGCGGTGACCCCACCAAGCCGATCCGCGTCTACTGCCAGAACCCGGGCACGCCGCTCGCCAAGGCGTACCTGACCCTCGGCAACAGCGGCGCGACGGCGAACTACGCGACCTACGCGGCCGGCGGCGCCCGCCCTGGCACGACGGTGGTCACGACGTTCCAGCGCGTGCGCTTCGACGTGACCACCAAGCTCGTCGACGGCAGCGACCTCACGTTCGCCACGTCGACCGGCGGAATCCCCGCGCCCGTCATCACCACCCAGAACTACGGCGTGGCCGCGGACTGCGTGACCACCGGATCGGCGGCCGGGAAGGCCAACGTCGATCTCCGCGGACTACCTCTCGCGCTCGACGCGGCGAACACCTTCACGCCCCAGGGGTACATCCCTGGCGGTACGAACACGCTCTCCACGGACAAGAAGGTCCTCGACCTCACGGGTGGTGGCTACTGCGGTGACAACCAGGTGCGGACCAACGGCGGACGGCTCCTCCTCGCGTACGCCGCCGTGACGGCCAAGAGCTGCGCCGACATCAAGACCGCGACGCCGACGGCGCCCGACGGCGTGTACGCCATCGCGCCCGATCCCTCGCTGCCGCCGGTCTCGGTGTACTGCGACATGACGACCGCGGGCGGCGGCTGGACGCTGCTCCTCGACACCGCCAAGAGCCAGGGGCCCGGCACCGCGCAGGTCCTCGTGCCCACGCTCACGGGCGCCCACGCGTACCTGCCGATCGGTCTCGCGCGCGTGCTCGCGGCGAACGCCAAGCAAGTGCACGTGCGCACGACGGGGGCCGCGGCCACGCGGTCGGTGACCACGGTCGCCGACAGCCAGCCGATCCTCAACCTGCGCGCCGGGCGCAAGCTGAACGCGGCGAGCTACGCGCTCGCGGACTACACGGGCCCGCTGGCGCTGGCCGCCAACCTGAACGCCACGTGCGCCTCCACGCCGAAGGGCTGGCCGGACGTCTTCCACGCATGCGGCAACTCCGCCGGCACCCACCTGCTCGGCGCGACCTCCAGCTGGACGTTCACGACGCCCGAGCCCATGCAGGTCTACGTGAAGTGACCGACCCGTCGGATCCGTGAAGACGGCGACCGCCTCGTGGAGACACGGGGCGGTCGTGTTTCCGCGATGCGGCGACGTGGTCCGGGACTCGGATAGGCTCGAGGGGTGACCCCCTCCGAATCCAGCGACACCCTCGCCTCTGGTCCGACGGTGGAGGCTCCGCTCGGCGAGCAGGAGACGCTCGCCGGCCCCGCGAGTCCCGCGGACGCGCCGCTCTCCCCGCCGCCGCCCTCCGATCGGTATCGCCACGGCGACGAGCTCGGCCGCGGTGGCATGGGCGTCGTGATGTCGTGGACCGACACCCACTTCGGGCGGGAGGTCGCGGCCAAGGTGCTGATCGACGGCGCGCCCCGCGCCCGCGCGCGCTTCCTCCACGAGGCGCGCACGCAGGGACGGCTCGAGCACCCGTCGATCGTCCCGGTGCACGATCTCGCCGCGCTGCCCGACGGTCGCCCGTTCTTCACGATGCAGCGGGTCCGCGGCGAGACGCTGGCCTCCGTGCTCGCGAGCGAGAAGGCCCGCTTCACGCGGCGCAAGCTGCTCGACGCCTTCGCGCGCATCGCGCTCGCGGTGCACTACGCCCACCTGCGGGGGGTCATCCATCGCGACCTCAAGCCCGCCAACCTGATGCTCGGTGAGTTCGGCGAGGTGTACGTGCTCGACTGGGGCATCGCTCGCCTCGTCTCGGCGAAAGCCGAGGAGGCTCGGGAACCGTTGCCGACGGAGAGCGTAGGCCTGACCGAGAGCGGGTCGTTCCTCGGGACGCCCGGGTACATGGGCCCCGAGCAGGCGCGCGGGGACGACGACCTCGACGCCCGGATCGACGTCTACGCGCTCGGCTGCGTCCTGTTCGAGCTCCTCACGGGCGAGGCGATGCACCAGGGCAAGGCGGTGCCGCAGCTGCTCGCGACGCCGAGCGACGCCGACCGCAGCCCCGCGCTACGCGCCCCCGAGCGCGAGATCCCTCCCGAGCTCGACGCGCTCTGCCTCGCCGCGACGATGCCCGACCGCGACGCCCGCCTCGCCACCGCGCGGGAGCTCGCCGAGGGGATCGAGCGCTACCTCGAGGGCGACCGCGACCTCTCCCTGCGCACCGCGGCAGCGCAGGAGCACGCCCGCAAGGCGGCGCGTCTCTGCGACCGCGCGCTCGGCAAGGGGGCCTCGCGGTCGAGGGTGGTGACC
>JAEUKC010000117.1:0-5903 GCA_016794445.1 Myxococcales bacterium | reverse complement strand
CGGGGACTCGAGCTGCGCGTGAGCCTCTCCGGCGTGACCGAGGCCTCGTGCGATCGCCACGCCGGGATGCCTCGCTACGCCCGCGTGCTCGAGGGACTCCGCGAGCTCGCCCGGCACGGGAGCACGGCGCTCCTCGATCTCATGCTCTTCCCCGAGGACGTCGACGAGGTCGCGACCGAGCTCCCCGCGCTGCGAGGGGCGTTGCCCGCGGGCACGCGCATCTCGTTCGGGCTCGCCTACCACAGCGGACGCGAGGTCGGCGACCACGTGTTCCGCTCGCGCGGGGCGCTCGAGGCCGCGTTCGACAAGATCGTGCTCGAGGCCGGCGAGGAGATCGCGGCGACCCCCAGGAGCCCTCTCACCGAGCGGCGCGAGGGCTGCGCCTGCGCCCTCGGGCAGAGCCTCAACGTCCGCAGCGACGGCGAGCTGTTCTCGTGCTTCCGCATGGAGGAGTCGGTCTCGAACCTGCGCCGGTCCTCGTTCGAGCGCACGCTGTCGGCGCTCCGCGAGGACCCCCGGCCCGCGTCGCGGCAGGAGCCGTGTCGCAGCTGCGCGCTCGTGAGCCTGTGCGGCGGGGGATGCCGGTCGGAGAACCTCCTCTTCACCGGCGACGCCGATCGACCGGTGTGTGGACCGTGGCGGATCGAGGTCTTGAGCGAGCTCCTGGCCGAGGACCACGTCTCGAGCCTCGAGTGGCCCGCGGTGCAGCTCGCCAGCGAGGCGCGGGCCCGGGGGATCGCGGCCCCCGAGCTCGGGCGCACCGTCCAGCTGTCCCGGCACACCCGCGACGTCTGACGCTCACACCGAGAGGCGCAGCTCCGCGAGCGTCTCGCGCACGGGCGCGTCCTGCCAGACGATGGCGTGAAGCGCGTCGAGGAGCGGCGTGCCGGTGACGCCGCGCTCGCGGGCGAACCGGTGGGCCGTCGCGATGGCGGCGTAGCCCTCCGTGAGGAGGTTCTCGGCCGCCATCTCGGCCGCGACGACGCTCGCGCGCTGTCCGCGCCCCACGCGCTCGCCGAACGCGCGGTTGCGCCCGCCCGCGCCGGTCACGTGCAGGTCGCCGACCCCGGGGGAGCCGTACACCGTCTCGTCGCGACCGCCCGCGGCGTGCACGATGGCGCGCATCTCGACGATCGATTGCGTGAAGCACGCCGCGCGGGCGTTGTGTGCGTCCACGCCGACGAGGCCGTCCCAGAGGCCGAGGCCCGTCGCGTAGGCGTTCTTGAGCGCGGAGCAGGCCTCCGCGCCGGCGAGATCGTCGGTCACGCCGATGTGCATGTGGCCGCCGTTCATCGCGTCGCGGCAGACGACGGCGTCCGGCCCGGCGAAGGTCATCCAGGTGAGCACGCCGCGCGCGATCTCCATGGCCTTGGCGGGGCCGGCGGCGTGCACGAAGCGCAAGGGGCGGCCGACCTTCTCGGAGACCACGAGGTCGAGCCGGTCCATGCGGCCGCTGCCCGACTCGAGGAAGCCCTTGCTCACCGAGAGGATCGGGACGTCCGGCAGCGCGGGCGCGGCGCGGGTCATGACCGGCACCGCGCCGTCGGAGTTGACGCCGTGGATCACGAGCTCGGCGCCGGCGAGCGCCTCGGAGAGGCGCGCGGAGCGATAGGTCGGCAGATCCACCACGAGCTTTAGACGCGGGTGGGGGGCCTTGCGCTCGCAGGCCTCGAGCAGATCGTCGTCGAGCCAGGTGCCCCAGAGCCGCACGTCGTGGCCGCGCTGCTGCGCCACCACCGCCATCGCGGTGCCCATGTAGCCCGCGCCGAGGACCGTGATCTTCATGGCGCCGGGGTAGCGCAGGCGGTCGAGCGCTGCAGCGTCGCGGCGTCCGTCACCCGGTCGACTGTGTGACTGTGCCGGCCGGCTCGGCGATCAAGAGCCGGTTCTTCGGCGTGATCGCCGCCGGGATCTCCTGGGTGTGCACGCGGTAGCCGGCCGCGCGCAGCCGGGCCGCGCGCGTCGCGTCGATGGCGAGCGCCGCGTCCATCCAGCCGCCGAGGCCACCGTCGTCGCAGGTGCGCGCGTCGTGGCAGCACGGCAGCACCGCGAGGCGCGCGGAGGCGGCGATCGCGCGGCCGATCACCGCGTCGGTCAGCGCGCCGCACGCGTGCGCCGACACGACGAGATCGCCGCTGTGGAGCGCGACGTCCTCGAGGCGTCGCGCGAGGAGCTCGACCCTCCCCGCGAGCCGTGGCCACGCCGCCACGAGCCCTTCGTGCACGCGCGCCGCGCTCGCGGGCAGGCTCGGATCGACGGCCAGCGCACGAGGTGAGCGATCGTCGAGCAGCAGCAGCAGGTGCGCGAGGAGGCCGTGCCCCGCGGCGAAGTCCACGACCCTGCCGCCGCGGAAGCGACGTCGCACCCTCCGCGCCACCTCCCACGCCTCGAACAGCTCTTGTCTCGGGAGGCAGTCGAGCTCGGAGAGCGCCCTGCCGACGCGATCGAACAGCGTCTCGCCGGAGAAGCGCGCGGCGTCCTGCGGGGCCAGGCGGGCGCGGCTGTGCGGGTCGAACAAGGCCGGTTCAGCCGCCCGACGACGAGGTCGCGGGGGCAGGGGCGCCGCCGCTCGCGCGGCACACGGGCGACATCGCGCCCGGGACGGCGGTGCACGACCCGCCGACCATGCAGTCGTCGTCGTAGTTGCAGCGCCGCTCGCAGTGCTTGCTGCCGTCCTTGTAGTGCATGCAGTCGAGCTTGCTCGGACACCCGCCGTCCTCGGCGCACTCGCTGCCGAAGGAGTCGCGCCCCGGGTGCGCGGTGGGCTTCGGGGGCGGACCACACGCCACGAAGAACAGGACGACGAGAGAAGCAGCCTTCACGTGCATCGCCGCGAGGGTAGACGGCGAGGGTTCTCCGCGCCAGCGCGCCGGGGTAGGCTCGCCCCCGCATGGCGGCGACCCAGACCATCCACCTCGATCGTTACTCCCCCGATGCGCGCGCGATCGTCGCCGCGGCCCAGCAGCTCGCCGACGAGCGGCAGCACGCGGAGGTCGAGCCCATCCACTTGCTCTACCGCGCCGTCGACCGCGACCGCGGCGTCGCCGAGGTGTTCAAGAAGGCGGGCTGCGAGCCGGCCGACGTGGTCGCCGAAGCCGAGACCCAGCTGCGTCGCCTGCCCAAGAACGGCAAGGGCGAGGCGTACCTCTCGCAGGCCTTCATCGATCTCCTCGCGCGCGCCGAGCGCGAGGCCGAGAAGGACAAGCTCCCCGCCGTCCAGATGGAGAACCTCCTCAACGCGCTCTCGCAGGAGATCCGCGGAGGCGCGGGGGCCGTGCTGCAGGCGCTCGCGCTCGGGCCGGGCGCGCTCCGTCCGCACCTCGCCGCGCTGCACTCGGTCCCGCGCGGTACGCCGCCGGTCGGCTCGCCCGCGCCCACCGCCACCGACCTCGTCGCGCGATCCACCATCGACCTCGTCGAGCTCGCGAAGAAGGGCGATTTCGACCCGGTCATCGGCCGCGACCTCGAGGTCCGGCGCGTGCTGCAGATCCTCGCGCGGCGCGCCAAGAACCACCCGCTGCTCGTCGGCGAGGCGGGCGTCGGCAAGACCGCCGTGGTGCGCGCGCTCGCCCAGCGCATCGCCGCGGGAGACGTGCCCCGCAACCTCTCCGGCGCCCGCATCCTGCAGCTCGACCTCGGCGGCGTGATCGCCGGCGCCAAGCTGCGCGGTGAGATAGAGGAGCGCCTGCGCGTGGTGCTCAACGCCATCCGGACCGGCGAGCCCGGCAAGGGCGAGACCATCCTGTTCGTCGAGGACCTCGCCGCGCTGTTCGGCGGCGGGCCTGGCCCCGGCGGCGTGGGCGAGCTGCTCAAGCCCACGCTCGTGAAGGGCGACCTGCGCATCCTCGCCACCGTCTCCACCGACGGCCTGCGCAAGATCCAGGAGAAGGACGCCGCCGTCCTGCGCCGCCTCACCGTGATCGACATCGAGGCGCCGGACGTGGAGAAGTCCAAGTCGATCGTGCGCGGCGTCGCCACCCGCTACGAGAAGCACCACGGCGTGCGCATCGGAGAGGGCGCGATCGCGAGCGCCGTCGTGCTCGCCAAGCGCTACGTCCAGGACCGCTCGCTGCCCGACAGCGCGCTCGATCTGCTGGACGAGGCCGCGGCGCGCAAGCGCGTCGAGCTCGACGGCGTCCCGGCCGACGTCGACGACCGGCTGCGTCGCCTGGATGGCCTCGAGGCCCAGATGACCGCGCTCGCGAACGACGACGACCGTCTCTCGCAGCAGACGTTCGCGCGGCTCGAGGCCGAGGCCAAAGCGCTGCGGCCGGAGGTGGAGTCCCTGCGGCAGAAGCTGGTCTCGCGCCGCGGTGCGGTCGCGGCCGCCGAGACCCTGCGCTCCGAGTTCCGCGCCAAGGAGGCCGAGCTCGAAGAAGCCAAGAAGAAGAACGACTTCGCGCGCCTCGGCGAGCTCGAGCACGTGACGCTCCCCGACCTCAAGCGCCGCCTCGCCGCGGCCGAGGAGGCCGTCTCCCGCGAAGGGGGCTCGGCCAGTCAGAGCAACGTCGTCGACGAGAACGACGTCGCCAAGATCCTCGAGGACTGGACCGGCATTCCCGCGAGCAAGATGCTCGAGGGCGAGGCCGACAAGCTCCTCAAGATGGAGGAGCGCCTCGCCGCGCGGGTGGTCGGGCAGGACGAGGCCGTGCGCGCGGTCGCCAAGGCCGTGCGCCGCGGGCGCGTCGGCCTCCGCGATCCGGGCAAGCCCATCGGCTCGTTCCTCTTCCTCGGCCCGTCGGGCGTCGGCAAGACCGAGCTCGCCAAGGCGCTCGCCGAGTTCCTGTTCGACGACGAGCTCTCCCTGACGCGGCTCGACATGAGCGAGTTCATGGAGAAGCACATGGCGCAGCGCCTCGTCGGAGCGCCGCCCGGGTACGTCGACAGCGAGGAGGGCGGCTTCCTCACCGAGGCCGTGCGCCGTCGCCCCTACTCCGTGCTCCTCTTCGACGAGGTCGAGAAGGCCCACGGCGACGTGTTCAACCTGCTCCTGCAGGTGCTCGACGACGGTCGCTTGACCGACGGTCGCGGTCGCCTCGCCGACTTCTCGAACACCGTCGTCATCATGACCAGCAACATCGGCAGCCAGCGCATCCTCGAGGCCGACCAGAAGCTCTTCGAGAGCGTCGACGGCCGCGAGGCGCTCAAGGACGTGTTGCGCGAGGAGCTCAAGGCGTTCTTCCGTCCCGAGTTCCTCAACCGCATCGACGACACGGTGGTGTTCCGCGCGCTCGACAAGAAGGACCTCGACGGCATCGCCCGGATCCAGCTGCGCAAGCTCGACAAGCTCCTCGTGGACAAGGAGCTCAAGGTGCAGCTCACCGACGCGGCCCGCGCCCGCCTCGTCGACATCGGGTACGAGCCGGGCTTCGGCGCGCGACCGCTCCGCCGCGCGATCCTCAAGGAGATCCAGGACCCGCTCGCCGAGGAGATCCTCAAGGGTGGCTACGCGCCGGGCACCATCATCCAGGTCGACGTCAAGGACGAGGAGTTCACCTTCTCGAAGGCCTGACCTCGGCGCCGAACAGGATCGCGCGGAGCTCGTCGGCGGTGACGCCCAGCTCCGCGGCGACGGCGTCGTGCACCAGCGTCACGATCCGCCCGTCCTTCGGGCGCGCGATGTCGTGCACGCGATCGACCCATGCGCTCGCCTCGCGGGTGACCGCGCCGGCCTCGATCGCCGCGCGGAGGTGGTCCGCGTCGCTCGCGTCGGTCGCGCGCTTGCCCCCGAGCCACGCCTTGATCGCGAGCACACCGCGCAGGCCGCTGTGCACCCGGCTCCACGCCCGCGCGAACGGCGGGGTCTGTCCGCGGACGAGCGCGTCGCGGCGGGCGATCAGCGTCTCCATCGGCAGGCGATCGATCTCGGCGAGCGCCCCCGGGACTCTCCGCGCGAGGTCCTT
>JAEUKC010000035.1:0-5102 GCA_016794445.1 Myxococcales bacterium | reverse complement strand
AGCTCGAACAGCGACATCGCGCGCGCCGTCGCGTACTGCTTGAGGTCGGCGCCGATCAGGTACTCGAGGACCAGGAACGGCGCGTCGTTCTCGACGCCGCGGTCGATGATGTTGGCGACGTTCGGGTGGTAGAGCCCGGCGAGCGCCTTGGCCTCCTCGACGAACGAGGCGAGGATGCCCTCGCGCTCCACGTCGTTCGCGCTGGCGAGCGCGTCCGCCTTGGGGATCTTGAGCACGAACAGGCGGTCGGCGCCGGGCTTGCGCACGAGCCACACCGTGCCGACGCCGCCCTCGCCGAGCGGGCGCACGAGCTCGTAGCCCTGCACCACCTTGGGCTCCTGCTTCTTGGGCTGCGGGGGGGGCGGTGGGGTCTTGCGGATGGCGGCCTTGACCGCCTCCTCGAGCAGCGTCGAGGTGATGGGCCCGAGCGAGGCGATCCACACGTCGAGCAGCGACAGGTCGCGGGTGCGGATGGCGCGCGCGACCATGGCGGCGATGCGCGGCGCGTTCTCGGTGGCGCTGCGCGAGAGCGAGTCCTCGGCGGTGGCGGCGGTGGCCGGGTGGAGCGCCTTGACCGGGTCCGAGACCGCGTGGTGCAGGCGGTCCCCCGCGAGCACGAGGTCGAGGCACAGCGCCTCGAGGTCCTTGCGCTGGCCCACGGCGACCTTGAACTTGGCGAGCGCGCCGGCGAGGGCCGAGAGCGCGACGCCGAGCTCGGTCTTGTCGGCGAACAGCGCCTCCAGGGCCTCCTCGGCGCCGGCGAACCAGCCGCCATCGGGGAGCCCGGACGACACCGCGTTGCGCAGCTCGTCGGCCTGCTCGCAGCACCGGGCGAGCGCGCCCTCGGCGATCATGGGGAGCGCGTGGGCGAGCTGCTGCAGCATCTGCGGGCGATCGATCACGAGCGCCCACCAGGCGGCGAACGGGCCGAGCCAGGCGACGTCGTCGATCTCGCCGAGCGCCGTGCCGCGGGTCGTGTCGACGAGGCGCCAGAACAGCGCGGAGAGCGCGCTCTGCAGCGGCGCCGGCAGCTCGCGCGAGCCGTCGGCGAGGCCCTCGACCTTGCGGAGCCACAGGCACGTGGCGTTGGCCGCCGGACCGCGCTCGCCCGTCTTGCCGCCGTCTTCGCCGTCGCAGGAGTCGAGCGCGTAGCCACCGAGCCGGATGGCGAGCACCTCGAGCTCGTCCTCGCGGGGCTCGCGCGAGCGGAGCTCGTCGAGGAGCTCGGCGGGCGCGCGCGCGACGAGGCGCCAGGTCTCCTCGAGATCGGGCTCGTCGACGTGCTCACCGGAGGGGCTCGTCGCGAGGAGCGGCGTCCAGAGGCGCAGCGCGAAGGCGCGGGCGCACGCCTCGAGGGCGTTGATGGCCGCGGCGCGGTGGCGCACGCGCCCGGGCGCGAGCGCGATGCGGCGCGCGTCCTCGAAGGTGCGGGCCAGCGAGCCAGCGAACCGCGCGGCGCGCGCGTCGGCTTCGTCGTCGTCGTACTGCGCGGCCATGCGCACGAGGTTCTCGAGGCCGAGCTCGAGGTCGAGCGGGTCGCGCTCGGCGCCGTCGAGCACGTCGGTCACCGCGGTGACCTCCAGCCAGCGTCGGGCCTCGTCGAGCCGCTCGGGCCGGGCCGCGCGGGCGAGATCGCGCAGCGCGCGCAGCGGCCGTTCGATGGCCGGATCGGAGACCCCGCGCCGGTGCAGCGTGGCGAGGCCGCGGGCCAGCGCGCGCGCGCCGATGGCCCCCGCTTCGCCGGCGAGGATACGCTTGGCGAGCCGGTCCCACAGGTCCCGGCGCTCGAAGAACAGGTACGGGGTCGCCGCGGCGACCGCCGCGAGCACCCAGGCGTCCTCGTCGCGCGACGAGATGATCTGCGCGAGCTGCCCGGCCAGCATCGCGAAGCGCTCGGCGGGCAGCGACGCGAAGGCGGTGATCGCGCGCTGACGGAGCACCTTGGACTCGCCGAGCACCCAGTCGAGGAGCGTGCCCTCCATCTGCTCGAGCGGGCCCGTCAGGCGTCCGAGCGCGCGCGCGGTGTGCACCCAGACCAGCGGCTCGGGGTGCAGCAGCAGCGGCTGGAGCACCTGCAGCGTGCGCCCGACGAGCTCCTGATCGGCGTCGCGGGGCAGGCCGCGGACCGAGATCTCGAGGCACCGCGCCGCGAGCACCCTGCCCCGCAGCGCGCCGTGAGCGGGCCGGTGCACGAGCTCGTCGAACACCGACACCGAGCCGAAGATCCACGGCCCGAGCGCCGGGACCTCGAGCGCGCTCGCGCCCGCCTCCCAGAGCAGGATCTCGAGCCGCGCACGGGCCTCGCGGTTCTCGGGGGCGCCGAGCGCGTGACCGTCGCCGAGGAGCGGGGCGCACGCGAGCGCGTCGAGCAGCGGGCCCTTCACCACGCGGTCCCGCGCCACGGCGACCACGCGCTCGCCGAAGCCTGCTTGCACCGCGATCGCGAGGAGCTCGGCCAGCCGCACGTCGCGACGCTCGGTGCTCGCCGCGCACCACGCGAACAGGGGCTCGGCCAGGGTCTGCTCGATGAACAGCTCGCCGAGCGCCGCGACGTGCGGCTCGGAGAGCGTGAGCGCGGCGAGGTCGCCGGCGCGCACGGCGGCGCCGAGCGCGGCGGTGTCCTTCGGGTCGACGGTCTCGGGGATGTTCTGGACCACGAGGCAATGTACCGCGAGGTCGGTCAGCGCGGCTCGTCTTCGGGTTCCGGCTCTGCGGCCTTGGCGCCGAGGTCGCGGAGGGCGGTCGGATGGCTGAGTCTGTGGCCGCCCTTGCCGAAGCGCAGCCGCTGGGCCGGGTAGATGCTGCGGTGCCCGCTGAGGAGGTAGGCGAGCACGCACACGATGACGACGTGGGGGAACACGTGCCCGCCGAGCAGCTCCATCGCCATGATCGAGAGTGCCAGCGGCGTGTTGGACGACGCGGCGAACACGGCGGCGAGGCCCACCCCGGCGCCGAGCTCGAGCGGCAGGCCGAGGGCTCGGGCGAGCAGGTTGCCGAGCGCCGCCCCGACGAAGAACAGCGGCGTCACCTCTCCGCCGAGGAACCCCGCGCCGAGCGTGACCGCGGTGAAGAGCAGCTTGGCCGCGAACGCCGTGGTCGGCAGGGTCGGATCGTGGAACGCGCGCACGATCGTCGGCACGCCGAGCCCGAGGTAGTCGCTCGTGCCGAGCAGCTTCCACAGGAGCACGACCACCACGCCGCCGACGAACATGCGGAGCGGCAGCCGCGGGATCCGCCGCTCGCCTTGCTTCTTGAGGAAGTGGGTCAGCTCGATGAAGGCCATGGTGGCGAGCGCGATCCCTGCCGCGAATACGGCCCATTTCCCAAGCAACAGCGGCGTGAGCGGCAGGCTGGGCGCGGACGGGTACGGCGTGTGGACGATGCCGAGCGCGCGCGTGACGAGGTCGCCCACGAGCGAGGCCACCAGGGCCGGGACGAGCGCCTGGTACTCGATCTGACCGAGCACGATGAACTCGAGACCGAAGACCGCGCCCGCGATCGGCGTGCCGAACACCGAGCCGAAGCCGCCCGCCACGCCCGCGGCGAGCAGCTGGCGGCGCAGCGGGCCGTCGAGGCCGAGCCGGTGCGAGACCCAGTCCGAGAGGCTCGCGCCCATCTGCACAGCGGTACCCTCGCGCCCGGCGCTGCCGCCGAACAGGTGGGTGAGCACGGTGCCGACGAGCACCATCGGCGCCATGCGCAGCGGGAGCTCGGGGCCGTCGTCGTGGATGGTGTCGATGACGAGGTTGTTGCCGCCCTTGATCGGCTGGCCCCACCGCTCGTAGAGGAAGCCGATCGCGAGGCCGGCGACCGGCAGCGTGTAGACGATGACCTCGTGGTGCTCGCGGAACCCGGTCGCGCGATCGAGCAGGAACAGGAAGAGCGCGGACGCGCCGCCGCAGAGGCCGCCGACGACCGCGCCGAGGCCGATCCACTGGGCCAGCGTGGAGAGGGAGCGTTCTCGGTCTCTGGTTCGTGTCATCCGGCTGTTCTCGCGCCGGAGACCCGTTCGTGAGCGAGTCCTACGGCGCCCTTCCCCATGGGTGGACGTTCGTAGGAGTCATCGGCGCCATCGAGGGCGCGGGTGTCGGCGGACTCCACCGCCATCGTGCGTCTCCCGAGCGTGCGCCGGCCGACGCGTGGCTGTCAAGCTACCGCTTGTGCTTCTGCGCCTCGGACATCTCCTTGGCGAGGCGCTCGCCGTCGCTCAGGCGAGCGAGCCTGGAGACGAGCCCCGGGGCGAAGGCCGCGAGGTAGGCGCCGGCGACCTGCTCGAAGGCCGCGACGTCGATCTCGGCGGCGTCGTCGCGGATGGCGCGCAGCACCGCCTGCGCGACGTCGCCCGGGGTGCGGGTGCCGGCGCCCGGCGGGAGCTGCACGCCGGTGTCGTGGAACATGCCCGCGTCGCGGATGAAGCCGGGGAAGATCGTGGAGACGCCGACGCCGGTGCCGTGCAGATCGTCGCGCAGGCCGAGGGCGAACCCGCGCATGCCGAACTTGGTCGCGGAGTAGATCGCGGTGCCGCGCGCGGCGACCTTGCCCGAGATCGAGGAGATGAAGACGATCTGCCCGCGCCCGCGCTCGACCATTCGCTCGGCGAAGTAGCGGGCCATCACGATCGGCACCTCGAGGTTGACCGCCATCGCGCGCACGATCTGCTCCTCGGTGAACTCGAGCAGCGGTCCGCTCGCCGGGAGCGCCGCGTTGAGGACGAGGACGTCGACCGGGCCCGCCTCCTCGCAGAGGCGGTGCACGTCGGCGCGCACCGCGAGGTCGGCCACGATCACGCGGGCCTTCGTCTCGGCGGCGAGCTCCTGCAGCGTCTCGGGCCGACGCCCGGACAGGACGAGCTTGGTCTCGTGCAGCTTGAGGGCGCGCGCGATGGCGGTGCCGATGCCGCCGTTCGCGCCGGTGACCAGTGCCGTGACGGTGTGATCGAGCTCCATGCGCGTGGGTATCGCGGCCGCGTGCCTGTGTCGACCCCGCCTCGATGGCGGACGGCGTTCCGGCTACGGTCGTGGCGTGGCTCCCGACGACGTGCGCGCGCCCATGGTGTGGAGAGAGACACGCATCCGCGTGACCCGCCCCGCGCTCGGGCCCTT
>JAEUKC010000014.1:0-9976 GCA_016794445.1 Myxococcales bacterium | reverse complement strand
CGCTCGAACCGCGCGCTCGAGACTCTCTCGAGTCCGCTTCGGAATGACGACGATCGGAGCGACGTGGCGATGCACTGCCGCTGGACGCGGCGGCCCTCGGGAAATTCATGCCGGGTACGAACTTTCGGCGCGTCGTACTAGCCACCGTTTCGCACAGGCCCTGAGTGGCAGCCCGCCTGTGGCGTTCTGGCGGGCGAGGCGATCTTGTCGGCATCGGCCGTGAAGATTCCCCGCGGTGGGCGCCACGATGCTGCGGCCCGGTTCGTGCTGTGGAGACCGGCATGACCCAGCCCATCGTCGACAACGTCCGCCACAATGCCCACGACGCGTGGGCCGCCACCGAAGACCTACGTGCCGGCGCGAAGGCGTCGTTCCTGGACCGTCTCGAGCAGGTCGCGCGCCTCGCCCGCGTGGTACGCGCCTTCGGGTTCGACGACTTGCTCATGCGGGTCGGTCTGCAGCGCCGGCAGAGTCCGCTGGTCGCCGTCGGCGCGTTCTCCCTCGGGGCGCTCTTCGGCGCCGGCTTGACGCTCGCCGTGACGCCGGTCGGTTTCGACATTCGCGCGGTGCTGGGGAAGCGATTCAAGAAGGCGTCCGCCGAGAGCCGCGGCGAATCCGCCGCCGCGGAGACCCGTCCCTCGAACGGCGCGGGCGAGACCACCGCCGGGCAATCTTCTTCGTGATCGGAGCACTCTGATGGGAATCCTCCTCTTCATCGTCTTCGGTCTCGTCGTCGGCCTGCTCGCGCGCATGGTGATGCCGGGGGACCAGAGCATGGGCGTCGTGATCACGGCGCTGCTCGGCATCGTGGGCTCGTTCGTCGGCGGCTTCCTGGCCTCGCTGGTGAGTCACCACGACGTCAACGTGTTCCACACCACCGGGCTCATCGGCAGCGTCATCGGCGCCGTGCTGCTGCTCGCCGTCGGCGGGTTCGTCTCGAATCGACGCACGCTCGCCTGAGGGCTTCAGTCGCGGGCGCGCACGGCCCGGCCGAAGCGCTCGCGCAGGAGGGGCGCGATCGCCGGGTCGGAGGGCTTGCCGACGTCGAGCGCGACCGGCTGCAGGTGCGGGGACGCGACGAGCGCGCGGTACCCCGGCAGGCCCAGCTTGCGGTTGTTGGCGAGGCGCAGGTGGGTGATCTGCGCCAGGCCCTCCCACTGCGCGAGCGCCTGGAGCGCCGCGTCGGTGAGCTTGTTGCTCGAGAGATCGAGGGTCACGAGGCGGTGCAGGTCGGAGTCGACCAGCGCGGCCACGGCCTGGTCGGAGAGCGAGCAGCCGTTCGCTCGCAGCTCCACGACGCTGTGCACCGGCTCGCTCGCGAGCACCTCGACGAAGCCGTCGTCGCCGAGCGAGGTGGTGCCGAGATCGAGGTGCGTGAGGGCCTCGGCGGTCGCGAACAGCGGGCCCCTGTGCTTCACCAGCGCCTTGGCGCTCGAGAGATCGAGCGCGCGGAGGTGCTTCGAAGGCGCAGGGAACAGCGCCCCGAGGTCGTCCGGCGTGCAGGTCTGCGGGAGGCTCAGCGCCTCGAGCCGCTCGAGCACCGGCCAGCCGGCGAGGGCGTCGAAGTGACCGCCGAGCGCGACGTTCCCGGCCAACGACAGCCGACGGAGCTGGTGGAGCGGCGACGCGCGCAAGGCCGCGAGCGTGGACCCCTCTGCGATCCGACACTGGCTGACGTCGAGCTCGACCAGGTCGCGGAGCGGGGTCGCGGTGAACAGGAGCCGCGCGCCTTCGTCGCCGATCTGGGTCCCGTGCAGCACGAGCCGCTCGAGCTGGCCGTCCCTCAGCGGGGGCGGCGGGGTCCAGTCGTCGAACGACGTCGCGAGGTCGGTGTCGAGGTTCGCGAGCAGGCGACACCCCGTCGGACCGAGGTCGCACTTCGAGAGGTCGAGCTCACGGAGCTTGGAGAGCCCCCACCGCAACACGGCGCCGACCGAGTTCACGAAGAACCAGCCACTGGGGCTCACCTTCAGCGTGCGAAAGGCCTGCGGCTGTCGCAGCGCGTGGTACGCGGCGGGCAACGATTCTCCGACCAGGAGCTCGACGCCCTGGATGGGCTCTCGGGCGCGGAGCCATTCCCACTCGCGCGCGAGGGCCTCGGGCGGGAGCGCGATGCGGTGCAGGAAGCCGTGACGGAACACGGCGTTCTGCTGCTCGTCGAGCGCGATCCGCGGCGCCTCGCGGGGCGTCGCGCCCTCGCGGGCGAAGAACTCGTCCATCCAGCGCGGTGGGTGCTGCGCCTCGAGGCGACGGGTGCTCGCGAGCAGCTCGGGGTAGTTCGGTTCGAGCCCCCCCATGGCCTCGAGCTCACAGTGCTGGGCGATGAAGGTGCCGCGCGCGTCTCCCCGATCGAGGAGCCAGTCGGCGTAGACCCGACGGGCGTCGACGTCGTCGGGGGCTTCACAGACGCGGGCGAGGAGCTGGTCTCCGGTGCTCATGCCAGATCAGTGTCTCGTGGTGAGAGGTGGATGCACAGGCACTGCGTGCCGACGAAGTCGCCCGCCAGCTCGAACTTTGCGTTACAGTGACGCGGTGTCCACGGTGTCCCCCGAGGAGGTCTTCCTCCCCCACGAACAGTCGGCGAGGGACACGCCGCTCGCCACGCAGGTGCGGGGCACGGTGCTCCTCGGTTCGCTCCGCGGTCTGCGGGCGCGGGGCCTCGGCGATCGGTACCTGTCGCTGGTGGACCCCCAGCACCGGGACACCCTCGTCGCGCTCACCGCCGCGACCTGGCTGCCGATCGAGGTCGCCCTCGCGCACTACGAGGCGTGCGAGGCGCTGGCGCTCGATCGCTCGACCATCGAGTCCATCGGCGCCGAGTCGGGGCTGTTCGTGAACCAGACCGTGCAGAGCGTCGTCGCCCGGGTCTCGCGCGAGGTGGGCGTCACGCCGTGGTTCGCGCTCGGGAACGCGCACAAGTTCCGCGCGCGCACCTGGGTCGGATCGAGCGTGGCCATCTACAAGCTCGGCCCCAAGGACGCGCGGTTCGAGTGGATCCAGTTCCCCATCGCGCGCATTCCCTACGTGCGCGTCGCGTTCGGGGCGTTCGCGGGCGCGATCGCCGGCCTGTTCGCGCGCACGATGGTGGTGCGCGACCTCGAGCCCGGGTCGCGCAAGCCCTCGCTCTCCTATCGGCTCTCGTGGGTCTGAGCGGACCAGCCGTCGCGGACCAGCGTGGCCGCGAGCTGGTCGAGGGCGGGGTCGAGGGTGGTCGGCCCGACCTCCGGCCCTCGTCCACCGAGGGCGGTCAGGAGGTAGCGCTGGCCACCGGCCTCGAAGATCCGGTGGAGGATGCTTCGACCTTCGCGATCCTGGACCAAGATGGAGAGGGGCGGCGAGGCGCCCGTGCTCGCCACGCGATCGGCGATGGTCAGCAGCAGCGACCAGATGCCCGCGAGCAGCTCCGGCTCGCTCGCGCTGGCGCTGGTCGCCACGGGAAGCCCTGCCTCGTCGCTGATGACCACCGCCTCGAAGCCGCCCGCTTCGGCGATGGCCTGCACGAGGGCGGGGAGCTCGTCGCGCGTGCCGCGCCCTCGCGGCAAGCTGGCGAGCGCTCGCTGGCGGCGCTCGTGCTCCACGAGCTCGGTGGCGCGCTCCGTCACCGAGCGTCCGCGCGTGCTCGTGACCAGATCGGCGGTGAACGCGGCGGCCGCCCTCCCGCGACGCAGGGCGGCCTCGACGGCGGCGCGGATCATCGGCTGCCGTAGAACTCGTCGACGAAGTCCAGGCCGCACTGGAAGCTCTCGGCCCAGCGCAGGAACTGCTCGACCAGCGCCTTGCCCTTGAACACGCACCCGTGTTGCGGCGCGATCGTCTCGATGTCGAGCTTGCTCACGGCCCGGACCCACGCGCGCATGGCCGCGTTGCCCGCCATGTAGCGACGGTGGAAGCCGTCCATGTAGGCACGGTGCGCCTCGAAGTCGGTCACCTCCCAGCCCGGAGCGCCGATCGAGGCGCCGAGGTCGCCGCTGTAGAGGATCTTGCTGATGGGATCGTAGACGTGGAAGTTGCCCGGGGAGTGGAGGTAATGGGCGGGGACGATCTGCAGCGGACAGCCGTCGAGGTCGATGGTCATGCCGTGATCGGGGATCGGCAAGAGCCGCGTCTCGACCAGCCGATCGAGGCCGAAGTGCGGCACGAAGCGGGTCCAGAGCGCAGAGCAATAGGCGACGGCGTCGGTAGTCATGAGCCAGCCGTTGGTGGCCGCGACGATGTCGGGATCCTGGTGCGAGAGGAACAGGTACTGGAGCTTGGCCCCGCGGAGCTGCTGCATCGTCGCCGAGAGGACGCGCGAGTAGACCTTGTGGCCGCCCGGATCGAGGAGCATGCCGGCCTTGCCGTGCACGATGAGGTGCTGGTTCGCCTGGACCGCGAGGCCGCCCTTGGTGAAGTCCTCGAGGAGGACGTTCTTGTGGCCTTCGGCGTCGTAGAGCGACAGGGTCTCGTTGTTGGACATGGTGGCTCCTTCACAGGACCTTGCGGAGGTCTTCGATCGCGCGGCGCATGTCGAGGAACAGCAGGCCGAGCTTGGCCTGCTTGCTGGCCAGGCCGAGGAGCAGCGTGCCGTGCCCGGAGCTCATCATCGCGGCGTAGCCCTCGGTCCCGCGCACGAGGACCTCCTGGACGTCACCGCGCTCGAGCTCCGTCGCCGCCCGCGTGCCGAGGCTCGAGAGGGTGGCGCTCATGCCGGCGATGCGAGACTCGTCGACGTGCTGGGGGAGCACGCTTGCGATCATGAGGCCGTCCTCGGAGATGAGCGCGCACGCCTCCACGTCGGGCGAAGAGCTCTGCAGGGCGCGCAGGATGCGATTCAGGTCGTCGACTCGAGACATCGAACCTCCATTCAGGAAGAGCCTGCGCGAGCGCGCACGGGCGGCGTACTCAGGAACTTAGCTTCTTGCGCGCGACCGCGACGTTGATACTGAGCGATTTGTTGCTCGGCTCGAGCGCGAGCGCGCGCTCCCAGGCGGCGAGCGCTCCTGCCCAGTCACCTCGGCGTGAGCAGTCGAGACCCTCGTCGAACAGCGCGGCGACGCTCACGGGCGCCTCAGGGGTCTTCTCGGGCTCCTTCTCCGAGGGCTCGGAGCCGTGCTGCAAGCGGTGGCGCAACGCGGACACGCGGTCTCTCGTCGCGGCGACGGTCTCCTCGTGGTGGGCGTCGATCTCGGCCTGCAGCGCGACGCGGGGGACGTCGTCCGCGGGGCGCTTCGACTTGGCGACCACTTCGCCTCCGGCCAGCACCACGCTGACGATGGTCGGGCGCTCGTCCCCGAGCAGCTGCGTCTCGATCTGCAGGGGCCTTCCCTTCACCACCACCGAGGTGACGCGGCCCGCGGGGCTCGAGGCCGGTCCTGCGCCGAGCTCGTCGAAGGCGATGGCCTCGGTGCGGAGCTCGAAGGTGCCGCTCTCGAGCGTGCAGAGGCGGTCGATCCACTGGGCGCCGAGCTCGGGGTCGACCGCGCCGCCCCGCACCGGCAGGGTCACGTGCACGTCGGCGCTGCGCACGCTGATCACTCCGGTGAAGTGCTTGGACTCGCAGAAGGCCACCAGATCCAGGAAGCTCGTCTGCGCGAGGTCGCCGCGGAACTTGCCCTCCGCGCGGTCCCTTCGTCGGACCGCGGCGCGCAGGCGGGTGCGGAGGGCCTCCGGCTGCACGGGCTTGGTGATGAAGTCGTCGGCGCCCGCCTCGAACCCCTCGCTGGCGGTCTCCGGGTCGGAGAGCGACGACAGGAAGATGAACGGTGTCCGACGCTCCTTGAACCTCGCGTCGTACCTCCTGCGGAACTCGAACCCGCCGACGCCGGGCATCACCACGTCCGACACGATGACGTCGGGGGTGAGCGCGGCGAGCCCGTCGAGCGCCGCCGCGGCCGAGCCGAACGCGGCCACCACGTGCTCCTTGCCCAGGGAGGCCACGAGCCACTCGAGCATGACGGGATCGTCGTCGACGACGGCAACGGAGAGTCGGGTCTTCATGGGCTGGTCCTCACGGCGAGCCATCGATCGTTGCTCCCCCCGTGCTCCGGGCGTGCGGCCCGGATGACCGAGGCGAGCTCGACCTCCATCACGGGGCGGACGAACACAGCATCGAGATCGGGGCAGCATTGCGCGTCGTCGTCGGTCACGGCGACGAGCAACGCCCCTTCTCGCCGGGCGATCGGCAGCTCGGGGAGCCAGGGGCCGTGCACGACCGTGAGTGCGGGAGCCTCGATGGCGACGCGTCGCTGCGCCTCGGCCAGCCGGCTGGCCGACAACACGACGAAGCCCGAGCTCTCGAGCAGGCGCGCGACGCGACGCAGGTCCGCGTCGGCCGGGCCGAGGACCAGCGCGGAGCGGACGACCGACTCCGCGGGCGGGAGCTCGAGCGTGAAGCGAGTGCCACCGCTCGCGCGGTTCTCGGCGAACGCATGGCCGCCGTGCAGCGTGGCGATGTGGCGGACGATGGCGAGGCCGAGGCCGTAGCCGACGCCACGAGACCCGGCTCCGCCCAGCTGGTTGTAGCGGTCGAAGATGCCCTCGAGCGCCTCCTCGGGGATGCCGGCGCCGCGGTCGTCCACCCAGAACCGGGCGCCTCCGGCTCCGACCGCCTCGAAGCCGAGCTCGACCGTCGTGTCGGGTGGGGCGAACTTGAGGGCGTTGCTCACGAGGTTCTGCAGGGCCTGCTCGACGCGCTCCGGGTCGGCGACCACGGACGCTCGATCGTCGCGGACCACGGCGGTCACCCGCGCCTTCGAGGTGGGCGCGGCGGCGATGGTGTGCACGAGCCCACCGGGGTGGAACCTCCGGGGCTGGATGGCGAGGTTGCCCGCCTCGAGCCTGTCGAGGTCGAGCAGATCCGTCACGAGACCGACCAGCTGGTGGCCCACGTCGGCGACGAGGCTCGCCCGGCGGCCGACCTCCTCGGCGGACAGCTCCCGGCACGTCTCTGCGAGGAGCTCCGCGGTCTGGATGATGGAGGCCAGCGGCGACCGCAGATCGTGTGAGGTCAACGCCACCATCTGATCCTTGAACTGGTTCAGTCGCTCGAGCTCCGCGTTCTTGGCGCGGAGGTCCCGCTCGCTCGCCTCGAGGGCCTCGCGTTCGCGGCGTCGGACCGTGATGTCGAGCGCCGACGAGACGTACCCGATGACGTTGCCGGAGGCGTCGCGTACGGCGTTGACGCGGAGCTCGACGGCGACCAGACGTCCCGACTTGGTCTGGTTGACGATCTCCCCGCTCCACGCGCCGACCTCCGGCGTGACGAGGCTGTCGCGCATGGCCTCGTAGAGCGCGGCCGGGTGCTGCCCGGACTGGAGGAACTTCGGCGTCAGGCCGACGACCTCCTCGGCGCGCCAGCCGAAGAGGCGCGTGAAGGCGTAGTTGACGTCGACGATCCGCGCCTGGGCGTCGGTGAACATGACCGCCTCGGCGCTCTGCAGGAAGTTGCGGTGCGCGAAGGCGAGATCGCGGAGCGGGCGGGCGACCTCGTCGGCCCGGCGGACGTGGGCGACGAGGCCACGCTCGTCGCGCGAGAAGGCGAGCTCCACCGCGTGACCCTTGCGGCTGGTGTGGGCGCGCGCCGCGCGGGGCCCGGTCGACCGCTGCATCGCCTCCGTGATCGACGGCCGCTCGGACTCCGCGAAGTGGTCCAGCAGATTCGCCTCCTCGAGCGACGTGAGCGCGCCGAGGGCCGAGAGGTCCGCTCGCACGCGTCCCGAATCGGTGAGGCGCACGTCGTGCCACGACGTCGGGGGCCGCGACTCCAGGTCCAGCGAGGGGCCGCGCCCGGCGGGGAAGAAGGCCTGGAAGCCGAGCAGGTCGCTCGGGGACTGCCCAGGCGTCGCGGTGAGGGCGTCGAGGGCCACGTCGAGCATCGCCGGATCGAGCTGGTGGCCGGCCATCTCGCGCAGCGTGGCGATCGCGAGGTCCACGGGGAGCGCGTCGCGGAACGATCGATCGCTGCGCAGCGCGTCGTAGGCGTCGGCGTAGGCGATGACGCGCGCGACGAGCGGGATGGCCTCCCCCGAGAGCCCGCGGGGATACCCGGCGCCGTCCCAGGCCTCGTGGTGGGACGAGGTGGCGTGGGCGAGATAGGACAGCCCGGACAGGTTCTCGACGATGACGCGGGTGTGGATCGCGTGCGCCTGGATGGCCGTGACCTCGTCGAGCTGGAGGGGCGTCGACTTGGTGAGTATCGAGGGCGAGACGCGCAGCTTGCCGACGTCGTGCAGGAGCGCCGCACAGACGACGTCCCACTGGTCGACCACGTCGCCGAGGCGGGCCGCGATGTCTCGCGCCATGAACGCCACGCGGGCGGAGTGACCGATCCGGTGTGCGTGCTTCGAGTCGGCCACTCGGGCGATCAGCCAGAGCATCTCGGCCACGAGCTCGATGTCCTCGAGCTCCTCGAGGCCGAGCGGCTCGACCTCGGTCTCGCCCACCAGGCGGCGGAGCTCGGCGTCGTCGAACAGAGTGGCGAACAGGCCCGGGCTCTGGTCGATCGCCTGGAGGGCCGCGTCGGCCACGTCGTTGCTCACGAGGGTCTGGCGCATGCGCTGGCTGGCGGCGACGGCCGCGGCCGGGCGGTCGGGGGGCGAGACCTCCCGCAGCTGGGTGTCGATCGCGTCCGCGATCGCGACCACGGCCGAGGGGAGGGGGATCTCGCGGCCCGAGAGCCCGTTCGGCCAGCCGAGGCCGTCCCAGCGCTCGTGGTGGTTCGCGACGACGTTCTCGAGGGCGCGTAGCGACGAGAACGGGCGCAAGAGCCCCGCGCCGCGCTGCGAGTGCAGGCCGGCCCGGGCCGGGCGGGGCACGAGGATCTGCCCCACGTCGTGGAGGAGGCCGCCATAGAAGACCTCACCCTCGGGCACGGAGAGGTTCCGGCCGATCTCGAGGGCCAGGACGGCCACCCGGAACGAATGGCCGAGCTGGCTCGCGTCCTCGAGATCGACCGCCAGACCGAGCAGGCCGGCGAGATCGTGGAACTGCCTTCGCCGTGCTTCGTGGCGGCCTGCGGACGAGCTCGGACCGAGGCTCACAGGCATCGCTGGCCCCTCATGCCCTGACGTTTCGGCAGGAGTCCCCTCCTCTCGATTCGAGACTCTGTCGCGCCATCGAAACGACGACTGTTGCAGAGTGACAGTGGTCTGGTCCGGTGTTCCAGTTCGGCCAGTGGTGCAGGCGTGCGCATGCTCGTCCGGTGCAGAGTGAAACGACACGTCGTTCGGGAGACCAATGGCCACAACGAATCAATTTGCGGGAAATCAATGGACCGACTTCCCCGGCGATTTCCAGGGGCCTGCGTGCCTGGCCACGGCTCCGCTAGGCTCCGCCCGTGCGTCGCCTCCACGACCCCGAACGCGTCATCTCGCTGTCGTTCGCCGGCCTCGAGCTCTCCGCGTTCAGCATCTCGGGGCTCGCCACCTACGTGGTCGTCCCTTCGTTCGACGCGTGCTTCGACCTCGGGCACTGCTCGGTGAAGGCGAGCCAGCAGCGTCACGTGCTGCTCTCGCACGTGCACCAGGACCACGCCCTCGGCGTGGTGCGTCACCTGTCGCTCCGCGCGATGACCGGCGCCAAGCCCTCCCGGGTCTTCGTGCCCGACGAGAGCCGGGCCGGCCTGCTCGAGGTGCTGCGCGCCCACGAGCGCCTCGAGGGGCGGTCTCCGCAGGATCTCGAGGCCATGGTGAAAGGGGTGCGTGCGGACGAGGTGTTCGCGCTCTCGCCGCAGCGCACGGTCCGCGCGTTCGACGTCGTCCACCGCATCGCGTCCCGCGGCTACACGGTGACCGAGCGGCGACGCAAGCTGCTCCCCGCCTTCGAGGGTCTGCCCGGCGAGGCGATCCGCGACGCACGTGCGCGCGGCGAGGAGGTGTACGCGCACCACGAGGTCGATCTCTTCACCTACGTCGGCGACAGCACGATCGAGACGCTCGAGCGGCACCCGGAGGTCGGCCGGAGTCAGGTGCTGTTCCTCGAGGCCACGCACCTCCCCGGC
>JAEUKC010000013.1:0-6897 GCA_016794445.1 Myxococcales bacterium | reverse complement strand
CGCTCGAACCGCGCGCTCGAGACTCTCTCGAGTCCGCTTCGGAATGACGACGATCGGAGCGACGTGGCGATGCACTGCCGCTGGACGCGGCGGCCCTCGGGAAATTCATGCCGGGTACGAACTTTCGGCGCGTCGTACTAGTCTGCTGACCGACGACGAGTACGTCTACTTCTCGAGCGCCACCACCAAGAGCGGCGAAAAGGCGGGGATCCGTCGGGCCAAGAAGACCGGCGGGGTCACGCTGCTGGTCCCCTTCGAGGACTCGATCCTGCGCCTCGCCCTGGTGGGGCCGTACCTCTACTTCCTCTCGACGTCGTCGACCCTCCATCGCGCGCCCAAGGCGGGCGGGCCGGCGAAGCGGTTGCCGATCCAGGGCTCGCAGATCCGCGCGTTCGTGGTCGACGGCGACTCGATCTACTGGACCGATCAGGGCAGCAACCGCGTGCTGCGCGCCTCGCTGGCCGGTCTCTAGAGCAGGCCCTTCGCGAGCAGGCCCTTCGCGCTCCACCGCTCGCGGCACAGGCTCGCGGGGAACAGGAGGTTGCCGCCGCGACACACGAGATCGTCCGCGAGGTCCGGGAATGCTTCGACCGGTATTCCGGCGCCGAACGGGGCCGCCACCGGCGTCGCCGAGGAGACCAGCGTGCCGCCGCGATCGTTGCCCATGGCGAAGAACCGGATCGTTCCTGCCGCGACGTCGACGACCGCAAAGCGACCGTCGGCCAGACCCACGACGAGCCGCTCACCGCGCGCATCCAGCGCGACGAGCGTGGGAGGTGAAGGGGTGGCGACCAGCTTCGCCGCGCCGAGCTCCGAGAGCAGAGCGACCCGCACGCCCTCGGCGTCGGTCCAGGCGATCCGAGTGGGTGGCTCGAGCCCGTCGAAGGCCACGCGGCTCGCGTCGTACGGCGCGCGCGCCACGGTCGCGAGGCGCTTGCCCGTCGCCGCGTCCCAGAGGCCGAGGTCGGTCGCGCCGAGGATCGCCGCGTGGGAGCCTGTCGTCGCGAGAGCGAACCCTGCGCCTCCCTTGGCCCCTTCGAGCTCGACGCCCTTCACGGTCGGCGCGGGCCCACCGGTGTTGCCGGCGGCCGACAGGACCTTGCCGAGGTCGGTGACCTGGAGCTTGCCCTTGCTGCGCTGCAGGGCCACGCGACCGTTCGCCGACACTGCGAGCAGCGACAGTTGCCCCGTGGCCTTGATGGTCTTCCAGGCGCTCTGACTCCAGAGCCGCGCGACCTCGTCTTCGTGTCCGACGAACACCTGATCGTCGCCCGGGCCGAAGCGGACCTCGTTGATCGCCAGGGCGCGCCCGAAGATGTTGCCGGGCCAGTGCAGGATGGTGTGCGGCGCCCACGACGGGCCGTCCCACACGCGGACCTGGCCCTCGAGCGAGCCCGAGAGGAGCCGGCCGCCGTCGGCGCGGATCGCGAGCGAGGAGACCGCGCCGAGGTGACCGAGCAACGGCTGGATCCCAGCCGATTTCAGGTCCCAGCGGCGTATCGGCCCGGTCGCGTGGCCGGTGTAGAGGGCGCCCTCGCCGAAGGTGGCGGCGGTGACTGGATCGGCCTTCGGGCGGAGGACGACGGTGGGGGCGTCGTGCCCGAGCGGGAACACGCGGACGGCGCCGTCGGCGGCTCCGGAGGCGACCCAGCGCCCGGTCGGGTCGAAGGCCACGGCGGTGGTGCCGTCGGTGTGCCCGTGCAGCGCGAGCGGTGGGGGTGCCTTCTCCCGCGCCGCGATCACATAGGTCGTGAGCGTGCCGGCGATGCCCACGCTCTGGCTGTCGGGCGCGAACGCGAGCCCGTGCACGTCACGCTTGCTGTAGTGGAGCTTCGTCGGGTCGGTGCCGAGGCCAAGGCTCCAGAGGCTGACGAAGATTCCGGACGAGAGCGCGATGCGGAACGAGTCGCGCGAGAACGCCAACTCGTCAGCCGTCCAGGTGGTGGTGAAGGTCACCTTTCCGTTGCCGAGGTCGTACACCTGGCAGCCCAGCTCGCCATTGAGGGCCAAGAGCTTCCCCGTCGGCGCGAGGGCGATGCGCGGTCGCTTCACCTTCGGCGCGGGGAGGGTCCACTTGCGTACGCCGCTCGCGGCGTCGGCCACGGCGACGCCGTCGCTCGCGAGGAACGCGAGCACCTTTCCGTCGGCCGAGAGGCTCACCTGGCTCCGCCCGGGCAGCTCACGGCGCAGCTCGCCCGTGCGCGCGTCCAGCTCGCGCAGGTGCTGGTCGGTCGCGACGAACAGGGAGCGACCGTCCTTCGCCCAGGCCGCCTGGGTGATCGGCTCGTCGGTCGTGAGGATCGACGCCGACGCGAAGGTCGGACCGTCGAGCACCCGGAGCTCGCGGCCCGCGGCGTAGGCGAGCCGGGCGCCGTTCGCGCTCCAGCCGACGAACGAGACCTTGGCCCGCGGCGCTCCGTCGACCTCGAGCCGCGGCGCGCCGCCGGTCTGCCTTGCGAGGTCCACCAGCGTGCGGTCCCCGAGCTTGCGGGCCTCGACTTCCTGGCCGAGCGCGGCGCTCGCGCGCGCGGCGCCGGCGAGCGCGCGCGCGTTCGGGCGCACGAGCCGGACCGCGAGGAGCCAGGCCTCGCGGGCCTTCTCGGACTCGCCCTTGGCCTCGGCGAGCTCGGCGCGGTCGACGTGATCGTTGGCCTCGGCGACCTCGGTCGGGGTAGGGGGCTGCAGCAGCCGCGCGACGATGTCGAGCGCCGCCTTCATGCGCGGGGACGCGGGCCACGCCGTCGCGACCGCGCGCGCCTCGTCGAGCGCGCCGAGCGCGAGCAGCTCCTCGACCACAGCCTCGTCCTCGGCCTGGTTCGCAGGACAGGTGGCGCGCACCGCGAGACCGAGTTCGGCGGCCTTGATCCATCGGCCATCGGCGCGGAGGGCAGGGGCGAGGGCTCGATCGCGTCGGGCGTCCTCGCACGCCTTCGACACGCCCATTGCGGGCTTCTCCGTGGGGTGCGCCAAGCTCGACGTGCGCGCCGCACCGGTGCACGCGGCCAGCAGGGTCAGAGCGCTGAGGCGGAGGACGGACGACATCGCCACACAGGCCTAACAGGACTCGTCGAGCACCGGAACGCCGACGAGAGTTTGTATGCTCGCAGACCATGCTTTCGCGTCGCGTTCTGCCGCTCCTCCTCGCCGTCCTCGGCTGTGCCTCGAACGCGACGCCGACCTCGTCGGCGCGAGAGGGCGCGTTGCCCGCGCCCGCCGAGGCCCTGCTCCGGCGCGCGCAGCGGACGCCCCGCGCGGAGGGGAGCTCGCTCGCCATCGCGACCGGGAGCACCGTCGCGACCGTCGACGCGCGCGGCGCGGTGCGCTTCGCGGGGCTGTCGTTCCGCGTCGTCGGACCGGCCACCGCCCCTCGCGTGGAAGGCCGCGCCGTGCGCGTCGGCGACGCGCTGCTGTTCGACCAGGGCGCCTCACTCGAGGTGCTCCACCACCTGCCGCGCCCGACCGAGCTCGCTTACGACCTCGAGCTGCCGCCGGGCCACGCGCTCGCGCGCGACGGCGCGGACGTGGTGGTCGTCGACCCCCACCGCGTCCCGGTGGTGCGCGTCTCGGCGGACGCGGCGTGGGACCGCGACGGTCGGCCGATCGAGGTGCACCTCGCGCTGCAGGGGAAGCGGCTCTCGATCGTGCTGCCGGTCGGGGCTCGCCATCCCGTGACCGTCGACCCCACGTTCAGCCCGACCAACGCGCCGGGCAAGCTGCGCACGGGCCACACCGCCACCGTGCTCGGCAACGGTCAGGTCCTGCTCGCGGGCGGCGACACGTCGACCGCGGAGCTGTTCGACCCGATCACGGCGCGGTTCCGGCCCACGGGGTCGATGGCGGTCTCACGCGCCGGTCACGGAGCGGTGGCCCTGCGCGACGGGCGCGTGCTGATCGTCGGTGGCGGCGGCGCGACGACCGAGCTGTACGATCCGACGACCGGCACGTTCAAGGCCGGGCCTTCGCTGACCACGGTGACCGGCGCGGTGTCGGCCCTCGGTCTCGCCGACGGCAAGGTGCTCGTGGTCGACGGCGCGAGCGCGCCAAAGTCCGCGCGGCTGTTCGATCCCGCCACCGACACCTGGGCCACCGTCGCCCAGAAGACCGGCGCCGAAGGGCCGCTCGTGGCCCTCGGCACCGGCGAGATCCTGGTGGTCGGCAGCGGAGGGCAGTCCGAGCTCTATCGCCCCGCGACCTCCGACTTCGTGGCCGTCGCCTCGCCCGCGAGCTTCGCCTCCGGCATGCGCGGCCTCTCGCTGGTCGACGGCAACGCGCTGATCCACGGGGTGACCGGCATCACGGTCGTGGGCTCCTTGGTCACGCTCGTCGTCGAGACGTGGTCCTACGCGGCGGCGACCAAGGTGTTCACCCGGCGCGCGGACCCGGCGCCCGCGGAGGTCGGCGCCACGGTGTTGCCCTCGGGGTACGCGCTGATCGCGGGCAAGAACGCGCAGTTCTGGGCGCCGAGCACGGCGACGTGGTCCGCGCCGGCCACGCTCCCCTACGACTTCACCGGCGGCACGGCGACGGTGCTGCCGTCGGGCGCCGTTCTCCTCGCGGGCGGACTCGGCGGTGGCTCGGCCATCCTCACCGCGACGGGGCAGCCGAGCAGCGGCGCGTTCACGGCGTCGGGCAACCTCGCCTTCGGCCGCGTCGGCGGGCGCGCGACGCGCCTGCTCGACGGGCGCGTGCTGTTCGCTGGCGGCAATCCTCCGTCGGGGATCACCGCCGACGGCAGCGTGAACGCCGAGCTCTTCGACCCCGTCGCCGGCACGACCACCACCAAGCCGCTCACCACCGCGCGCGTCGACGCGGCCCAGGTGCTGCTCGCGAGCGGCAAGGTGCTGATCGCCGGCGGCCAGGGCAAGTCGACCGCGGAGCTGTTCGATCCCACGACGGGCGCGTCGGCCGCGACCGGCAGCCTGTCGGCGGTGCGACAGGGCGCGAGCGCGACCCTGCTGCCCGACGGGCGCGCCCTCGTCGTCGGAGGCAGCGGCCTCTCCACCGCCGAGACCTACGACGAGAAGACGGGGACCTTCACGGCGCTGGCCAGCAAGACGAGCGCGCCGCGCACCGGCCACGGTGCGGTGCTCCTCCCGAGCGGCCTCGTGATGGTCGTGAGCGGCGTCGACAGCGATCTCTTCGACCCGACCACGTCGACGTTCTCGGCGGGGCCCGCGCTCTCGGTGCCGCGCGAGGGACGCACCGCCACCGTGCTGGCCGACGGCGGCGTGCTCGTGGCGCCGCTCGGCATCGGGTTTCCCCACGACCGGTTCGTCCCCGCCAAGTCGGCGTTCGAGCTCACGGAGGTGAGCGGCAGCGCGTTCAAGCAGTCGGCGGTCGCCGGGCTCCCGTTCGGCCGTCTGCTGGTCGCGGGGGGCATCGACTCCTCGGGGGAGGCGACCAGCGCGGGCGGCTTCCTGTTCGAGCCCGCCGCCGCGGGCGGGCGCGGCGCGTTCGGGCCGACCGCCGTCGCGCCGTTCCCGCGCAACGGCGCCACGCTCGTCCCGCTCGTCCGCGGCGGCGCCCTGTTCGCCCTCGGCGACGCCTGCGGGGAGATTTGCCTGGGCGTCCCTTCGCGCGAGACCGCGGTGTTCGACGCGAGCGTGGTGCCCCTCGCCCAGCGCCCCACCATCACCACCGCCCCCGCGAGCGTCGAGCCCGGCAAGCCGTTCGACCTCGTCGGCACGCGCTTCTTCGCCGCGGGCGCGAGCGCGCCGGTGGTCGCGTTCGTCCCCGCGAGCGGGCAGGGCTCGATCACCGCGACGACCACGGCGTTCACCGCGACCACGATGACCGTCGTGCTGCCGGCGACGGTGCTGCGCGGCAACGGCTTCCTCCACGTGTCGTCGAGCGGCGTGGTGGGACCGGGCAAGCTCGTCGCGGTCTCGGCCGCGACGAACGGCGTCGCGTGCGCGGTCGACGCGGAGTGCTCCTCGAGCCACTGCGTCGACGGCGTCTGCTGCGACACGGCGTGCACCGGCCTCTGTTTCGCCTGCACCAAGGCGCGCAAAGGCTCGGGAGCCGACGGCACCTGCGGGGCGATCCCGCCCGGCAAGGACCCGAAGGACGCGTGCGCCCTCTTCCAGGGCGCGCCGTGCGCGAGCGACGGCGAGTGCGCGAGCGGTATCTGCGCCGACGGGGTGTGCTGCGACGCGCGCTGCGACGGTCAGTGCGAGGCCTGCACGGTGTCCGGCAGCACCGGCACCTGCGTCCCGGTGCTCGGCGCTCCCAAGGGCACCCGCGCCGCGTGCGCGACCGGGACCGACACGTGCTCGGCGCGCACCTGCGACGGCAAGGGGCGGACCTCGTGCGACGGGTTCGCGCCGACCTCCACGTCGTGCCGCGCCGCGGGGTGCGCCGCCGGCGTCGAGACGCTGGCGGCGAGCTGCGACGGCGCGGGCGCGTGCCCGGCCGCGACCACCAAGCGCTGCGAGCCGTTCGCCTGTGGCGAGAAGGCGTGCCTCACCCGCTGCACCGGCGACACGGAGTGCGCCGCCTCCTACCGCTGCTCCAACGGCAAGTGCGTCACCGGCGCCTACTGCGCCGCCCCGACGACGCTGAAGACGCCCGGCGCCGCCGACGCCGACTGCTCGCCGTACCTGTGCGAAGGAGATCGCTGCCTCGCCTCGTGCAAGACGTCGAGCGACTGCATCGGCGGCTTCGCCTGCAGCGACGGCCTGTGCACCAGCGCGACGGGTGCGGTGGCGAACGACTCGGGGTGCACGGCCGCCCCGACCGGTCCGACGACGGGCGCCGTGCTCCGCGCGCTCGCGGGGCTCGGCGCCGTCGGACGTCGTCGTCGGACTCTGTGAATCTTCGTCGGCCGCCCACGGAGGCGGCCGATGCTTCGGCTCGCTTACGCTCGCCTCAGATTCTGTGAATCTCTGTCGGCCGCCC
>JAEUKC010000472.1:0-4999 GCA_016794445.1 Myxococcales bacterium | reverse complement strand
AAGTGAGCGGCGGGGTTCCCGAGAGGGAGCCCCGCTCTGCTTTGTCGCCCCTTCTCCGAGGCGGCGTGGCAGCTTCAGACCCCGGCGCGGATCCGGCGCACGACGTCGGCGGCGGCCGCGGCGGCCCCTGCGACGTCGGCCCCGCGCTCCTCGACCGCGCGGACGATGGCGGTGCCCACCACCACGCCGTCGGCCCCCACGAGGGCGCGGCGGGCCTTGTCGGCGTCGTCGATGCCGAACCCGACCACGACGGGCAGGCTCATCTCTTCGCGCAGGCGCGCGGCGGCCCGGGCGGCGTCGTCGAAGGGATCCCGCGTGGTGGCACCCGTCACGCCGGTCACGCTCACGTAGTAGACGAACCCCGAGGCGCTGGCCTTGGCCGCCGCGATGCGCGAGGCCGAGCTCGTCGGCGTGAGCAGCGGGATCACGTCGACGCCGCGCGCGCGGGCCTCGGCGCGCAGCTCGGCGCCCTCCTCGGGGGGCATGTCGACCACGAGCATCGCGTCGATGCCGGCGTCGGCCACGGCCTCGACGGTGGCGCGCTCGCCACGGACCACGATCGGGTTGCAGTACCCGAACAGCACGAGCGGTGCGTCGGACTCGGCGCGCAGGCGAGCCCCGACGGCGATGGCCGCGCGCATGGAGCCACCTGCCGCGATGGCGCGGGCCGACGCGCGGGCGATGACGGGCCCGTCGGCGGTCGGGTCGCTGAACGGCGCGCCGAGCTCGAGCACGTCGGCCCCCGCGGCGAGCAGCGCGCGCGCGATCGCGAGCGAGGCCTCCACGTCGGGGTCGCCGACGCACAGGTAGGCCACGAGCACGCCGCGGCGCTGCTCCTTGGCGGTGGCGAACACGCGGGAAAGACGCTGGCTCATCGACCGCCCTCCTCGAGCTCGCCGGCGAAGCGGTCGAGCAGCGTGCTCAGATCCTTGTCGCCGCGACCCGACACGCAGACGACGACCGTGGCCCTGGTGACGCCGGCCTCCGAGAGCTGGTCGAGCACGCGGGGCAGCGCGGCGAACGCGTGGGCGGTCTCGAGCGCGACGAGGATGCCCTCCTGCCGCGCGACCAGCTTCACCGCGGCGAGGGCCTCGTCGTCGGTGGCCGAGAGGTAGATGGCGCGACCGCTGCGGTGCAGCTCGGCGTGCTCGGGCCCGACGCCCGGGTAGTCGAGGCCCGCGCTGATCGAGTGGGGCTCGATGATCTGGCCGTCGTCGTCGCAGAGCACGTAGCTCTTGGAGCCGTGGAGCACGCCGACGCGGCCGCGGCCCAGCGTGGCGGCGTGCTTGTCGGTGTCGACGCCGTGGCCCGCGGCCTCGACGCCGAAGAGACGCACCTTGGAGTCGGGGATGAATGCCGCGAAGGCGCCGATGGCGTTCGAGCCGCCGCCGATGCACGCGACGACCGCGTCGGGCGAGGGGACGACCGCGCGGATCTCGTCGCCGATCACCCGCTGCAGATCGCGGACGAGCGACGGATACGGGTGCGGGCCCGCGGCGGAGCCCACGCAGTAGTAGGTGGTGCCGACGTGGGTGACCCAGTCGCGCATCGCCTCGTTCATCGCGTCCTTCAGGGTGCGCGAGCCGCTCGACACCGGGATCACCTTGGCGCCGAGCATGCGCATGCGCGCGACGTTGGGCGCCTGGCGCGCGACGTCGAGCTCGCCCATGTAGACCTCGCAGGACAGCCCGAGCACCGCGCACGCGGTGGCGGTGGCGACGCCGTGCTGCCCCGCGCCGGTCTCGGCGATGATGCGCTGCTTGCCCATCCGCCTGGCGAGCAGGAGCTGGCCGAGCGCGTTGTTGATCTTGTGCGCGCCCGTGTGGCACAGGTCCTCGCGCTTGAGCAGGAGGCGCGCGAGGCGTTCGCCACCCGGGTCGTAGATCGCGCGCAGGCGCTCGGCCGGCGTGAGCGGCGTGGGGCGGCCGACGTACTCGGAGAGGCGCCTCCGCAGCTCGGCCTGGAACTCGGGCGAGGGCACGATGGTCTCGTAGGCGCGCTCGAGCTCCTCGAGCGCAGGGACCAGCGTCTCGGCCACGAAGCGGCCCCCGAACGGACCGAAGTACCCGGACGACATGAGGGTGAGCTAGCGTCCCTGGAAGGATGCGTCGACCCTTCTGCGCGCTGCTCCTGTCGAGCATGCTCGGCGGTTGTCCGAACAACCGTGACCCGAGCGGCGGCCCGAACGCCACCGAGCCGTCGACGATCGCCTCGCCTTCACCGCCCAAGGTCACGGCGAGCGGCGACCCGGTCGGGGCGAGCCTCAGCGCCGAGACGCCGCGCATCGTCGCGCTCGCACCGGGCGAGCCGCTACCCACCGACGCGCTCTCCGATCAGGGGGACGTGCTCGGCCTCGAGCTCGTCGTCGACGTGCGCCCGCTCGGGGTCTCGCCGCCACCAATCTCGCTCGGCGCGGTGCCCGCCGCGATCGTCGCGCTCTCCGCCGCGGCGCGCGGCTCGCTGCACGTCGCGCTCGCCGCGGGTCGGACGCACGTGCGCCTCGGGGCGCACGCGTTCGCGCTCGACGAGGGCGACGAGCTGGTCGGCGATCGACGTCGCGCCGGCTGGCTCCTCGTGCGCAACAGCGGCTACCGCGTGGTGCCCCCGGGTGCGCTCCGGCCGCTGCTCGCGGAGCGTCGGATCGACGTGATGCCCCTCGCCCCGAGCCGTCTCGGAGCGGCTGCCGACGCGAGCGTGCTCGGTCGCGCGGCGGTGCGGCACACCGTCACGACGGCGTACGGCGTGCTCCAGCTCGATCAGATCGTCTTCGCGGCGAAGCCGATCCCCCCGAAGGACGCCGGGGTCGACGTCGGCGTTCCAGCGCTCACGAGCGCGTCGATCGCCGCGAGCGTCGCGCCGCCGCTACCGCCCGCGCCCACCGTGGAGAGTGGCCTCGACGGCGCGGGCGAGGCGCTCTGTCGCGCGCTCCTCGAGCTCGTGGCCGCGGAGCAGACGCTCGGGGGACCGCCCTGCTTCGCCGACCGCGTGCCCGTACGCGCCGAGATCGTGTTCGCGCGCGGCGGCGGCATCGTCCTCGAGACGACGAGCATCCGTGAGGCACCGTTCGCGAGGGCGCTGCTCGGGTTCCCGCGGCGCGGCAGCAAGCTGGTGGTGGAGCCGCTCGCCGAGCCGCTCGGCTGGCCGTTGCCCGACCTGCTCACCCTCCGCGCCAAGGGCGAGCCCAGCCCGCTCGAGCTCGGAGCGCCCATGGGACTACCGCGGGTGGCGCTGATCGATGGCGTCGCGGTGTTCGTCCACGGCACGCAGACCATCTCGCTGCGCGCGGCGCACTACCAGCTCGAGTGGCGCACGCCGCTGTTCGAGATCGTGGAGCCCACGATCGACGTCGGCGTGCCGGGGAAGGCTCACGCCTCGATGGGGCCGTGGCCGGCGGGCAGCGCGGCGCCGATCGCCTCGGTGCGCACCGGGCCGTAGTCGTTGTCGCCGTACGCGCGCGGTCCCTCGTGGGTCGCGGTGATCGCGTCGGCGACGATCTGGAGCGTCTCGACCCGGCTCGACGGCGCGAAATACTCCTCGACCTCCACCTCGGGCAGGTTCGCGAGGGCGCGCTCGGCGATGGCGCGCTCGTCCGGGTGGAGCCGGAAGAACGCCCCGAAGCCCTCGAGCTCCTTGGCCTGGATGGCCTCCATCGCGATCCCGATCGGGTTGAACGAGAGGAAGACGTCGTGCAGCTCGATGCGCCACAGCCGGTATTCTCCGGGCGGCGCGAACCAGCGCGCGGGCACGAGGCGCCGCACGACCTCGCCGAGGTAGGCCCCCGCGGGCGCCGCGATGGCGTCCAGGTACGGGTCCTCCGCCTTGTCGGTCGGGAGGACCCGAAGCTCTTCCGCAGCCGCCCGGAGCCAATGGTCGAGCAGCGGGAGGGTCTCCGGGGTGAAGTCCAGCTCGACCCCCAGGGTCCTCTGGACATAACCGATGCAGGCGACGGCCAGCTCCCCGACGTGGGAAGGAGGCGGTTCCACCACCCATTCTGCGGGTTCCGGGGCCTCGTTCGTCTCGGACGGTTCGTCGGTCGACATGGTGCGTCGTCTAGCCCCGCGAGCACCCCCTGGCGAGGCGACGCGTATACCTCTAGTCTCCAAGGCTCCGCCGATGCGCTTTGGAATCTTCAGCGACGTACACGCCAACTACGAGGCGTTGTCCGCCGTGCTCGAGGCATACAAGAAAGAACGCATCGACATCTTCTATTGCCTCGGGGACACCGTCGGCTACGGCGGCTCTCCCAACGAGTGCGTCGACATCATCCGCCGCCTCGCGCGGCTCACCATCCTCGGCAACCACGACGCAGCGGTCGCCGGTCGCATGGACTACTCGTACTACTACGAGGCCGCGCGCCACGCGCTCGACACGCACGCGGCGATGCTCACGCCCGAGAACATGGCGTGGCTCAAGGGCCTGCCGTACCGCGAGAAGCTCGAGGAGTCGGGCGTCGATCTCTGCCACGGGTCGCCCGTGCGCATCGAGGAGTTCGAGTACATCTTCGCGCCCGAGCAGGCGCGCGAGTGTCTGCCGATCTGGGACGAGCTCGGCAACCTCACGGTCATCGGGCACTCGCACCTCTGCAAGGTGTTCATGCTCTCGAAGACCGAGGTCGAGGAGCTGCCCGCGATCGACCTCACGCTCTCGCCGGACCGCAAGTACATCATCAGCGTCGGCTCGGTCGGCCAGCCGCGCGACTACGACAACCGCGCCAGCTACTGCGTGTTCGACACCAGCACCCGCCGCTTCGAGTTCAAGCGCGTCGAGTACGACGTGGAGACGGCGGCGGACTAGGTCCTGCGAGCCCGCATCGAGCGCAACTTCGCCCACCGGCTGTTCCTCGGGGTGTAGTCCGAACGTCTGTTGAGGGGTTGCCCTTGACCAAGGGCGGATCGCCCCCTAGAGTCCGCCCCCCTTTCTCTCAGACCAGGGTGTACCGACATGGCGCGCAGCGACTTCACCGGCAAGCACAAGGTTCGAGCGCAGAACATCTCGCACT
>JAEUKC010000428.1:0-5279 GCA_016794445.1 Myxococcales bacterium | reverse complement strand
CGAACCTCCGCGCGGGCCTCCCCGTCGCGCGCTCGACGTCGCTCGTCACGGGCGCGCACGCACCCGCGCGTACGAGGCGGTAGAACCCGACGAGGCGCTCCACCCGCGCCGGGTCGAAGCTCCGCGAGAGCGCCGCCCTCGCCTCGTCGTCGGTCTGCGCTCGATAGCGGAACGGCCGCCCGGTCGCGCGCGCGATCTCGCGAACCACCGCCTCGTGGTCGAGCGCCTCGGGGCCGGTCAGGGTGAGGCCCGTGCCGCGGAGGCGCTCGTCGAGCAGCGCGGCGACGGCGACGTCGGCCACGTCACGCGCGTCGACGAAGGAGAGGCGCGCGTCGCCCGCCGGCAGCGCGAGGGTCCCCCTCTGCGCGAGCAGCGGACCCAGCGGCGGCACCGTGAACACCTGCATGAACCAGTTCGGCCGCAGGTGCGTGAACGCCATGCCGGAGGCCTCGAGCAAGAGCTCCACCTTGCGCAGACCGAACTCCGGTCGCAGCTCGGCGCCCATCGCAGAGAGGTTCACGACGTGGGCCACGCCCGCGCGCGCCATCGCTTCGATCAGCGGCGCCGCGACCACCTGCGGCGCGTCGTCGCCGGGCCGCGCGACCAGGAACACGCGATCGACGCCGGCGAGCGCCGGCCCGAAGGAGGCGGGATCGGTCAGATCGAACCGGACCCAGCCCTCGCGGGGCCGCCGGCCCGCGCACCGGACCGCGCAGCCTCGCGCGACGAGGCCCTGGACGACGTGACCACCGACGAGACCAGAAGCACCGAGAACGAGAGCGTGGGTCATGGGATCCTCCTTATGCGATTGGTTCATTCACTTTTATGGCGAGCGAAATCGACGCCGGGCGAGGCGAGCCGCGGAGCGTCAGCGGAAGAGCGCGGGCAGCCCGGCGAGGTGGTAGCGGGTGTAGTCCTCGAGGGCGGCGCGCAGCTTGGCTCCGTCCGCGAAGCGGAGCAGCAGCACCACGGTGGCCTCGGTGAGGTTGCGGTAGACGGCGTGCAGCGCGGCGCGGCGGGCCTCGGTGACCCGCAACGCAGGATCGAGCTCCCGGAAGTGGGCGATGGCCAGGGTCACGAGCTCGTCGACGAGCTCGTCGCGCAGGCCCTCCCAGCGGGTGCCCTCGGCGCGACCGAGCGCGACGACGATGCGCAGCCGGTGCTCGAGCAGGAACGTGAAGAGATCGGCGGTGGCCGCCGCGAACGCGGGGGACGGCGGGCCGCTCGCGTCGACCACGCCGGCGAGCGCGCGGACGCGCTTGCGCAGCACGGCACGCATCGAGGCGACGAAGCTCTCGGGCACCGCCGCCTCGAACAGCGCCTCCTTGCCCGGGAAGTAGCGGTAGACGTTGCCGGTGGCGACGCCCGCCCGCCGCGCGATCTCGGCGATCGAGGCGCCCCCGAACCCGCGCTCGGCGAGCACCGCGAGCGCCGCCTCGACGATGCGCTCACGGACCTCGTCTTTCTGGTACTGGGCCATCTGCGAACACCTGGTTCGCTTATGTTGCCACGACCACGCCCGCCGTCAAGGCCTGCCGGGCACCACGACCTGCCTGAGGAACCCGCGCGCCCGCAGCAGCGAAGGGTCGCCGTCCGCCGAGTGCGTCCCCGGGCCATCCAGCATGCCGCCGACCAGCAGCCGGTCGCCGGCCCAGCGCACGAAGCGCCCCTCGTTGTGGCGAGGCGCGACCGGCACCGAGAGGTCCACGCTGCTCCCGTCGGCGCGCAGCCAGCGCGCGAAGACCGACGAGGCCTCCGAGATGCTGGCCCCGGAGGGGTTCTGGAAGTAGCCGCTGGCGCCGACCACGATCACGCCGCCGTCCGCGGCCGGCGCCGCGTCGAAGGCGATGTCGCCGTCCGCCACGTGGAAGTCGCGCACGGTGACCTTCCCGGCGGGCGTCACCCGGGCCACGAGCGCGTCGTGACCGTTGCCGGACGCGCTCCAGACCTCGTTGCGGCCGAGGACCCAGGCGCCGTCCGCGTCGGCGCGGAGGCCGTAGATCTCGTCGGGCTTGTCGGTGGTGATCACGCTGGTGCCGAGCCGGGCGCCGTCGGGCGCGAGGCGCGCGACGTAGCTGTCGAGCCCGTCCGCGTCACCGACGATCGGCTCGCCGAAGATCTTGGTGAGCACCGTGGGGAAACGGTTGTGCGACATGTCCGGGTAGCGCACGCCGACGTAGACGCGCCCGCCCGGATCCACGTCGAGGTGGACCGCGTACTGCGCGTTCACCTGCCCGAAGGTGTCGAAGCTCCCGCCGGTGAGGCCGATCGGGGTCATCGACGCCGCGGGGAAGGCCAGCGCGCGGTGGACGATCCGGAGCTCAGGCCCCGCCGCGGGGCGCAGCCAGTACACGATCACCGAGTGCCGCGCGGTGCGCGCCGCGAGCACGAGGTCTTCGCCGTGGACCGCGACGCGACCCGTGTCGTGGCTGTTGGTCTCGATCGGCCCGCTCGCGGCGCCCGGAGGGAGCGTGGGCGGGTCGGTCGCCACCGCGGGATCCACCACGGCGTGCGACCACTCGAAGCCGTCGCGGGCGATCCGCACGACGCGATAGCCCGCGTCGGAGGCGAACAGGATCGAGACGGCGCCTGAGGGATGGACCGCGGCGTCGAGCAGTTGCTCGCCGGCCTTCGGGGTACGGCGTGACCGATCCTCGCGGCCGTCGGGACCGATCCAGCGCACCTCGCGCCGGGGCAGGCCCTGGTCGACGTGCAAGGCCATGGGCGGCTCGACGAGGACGACGAACCCGCCGTCGGCGCGGGGGAAGGCCCTGCGGACGAAGCCACCGTCGAAGCGCAGATCGAGCAGCGGGGGCTCGGCCGGCGCGTCGGTGGCGACCTCGGACGGCGCGTCGGTGGGCGCGTCGGTGGGCGCGTCGGTGGGGTGCGCATCGGGCGGCGCAGCGTCGAGCGACGCTTCGCCGTTGCACGCGGTCAGGGCGACCGCGAGCAGGAGGGGGCGAGCGAGGGGGTGCATGCGACCCGCCGTAGCAGGACGCGCGCCAGCGTTCGTGAGCCAGTCTGCGCCGAGCGCAGCGGTATCAGGAGACCTCTGCTGCGGCGGCTTCGGCAGGGCAGCCCGCTTCGTCGCGTCGAGCTGCGTGAGGGCCGGAGTTGGACCATCGCGAAGATCAGCGAGACGGCGGTGAGGCCTTCGCGCTGCTGCTCATGAGCTCGATGTTGACGATCTTCTTGCCGGGCGGCTGCGCGGCTCGCGGTCCATCTGGTGAGCCGCGCACCCGCCGACGGCGCGGATGCTCGAGGGGTTGGGCCGCTGAAGACCGGAGCCGACCGCGTCAGGTGAACCAGGCCGGGGCGGGCTCGGGCATGGTCAGGGCCGGCGTCTCGCGTGTCAGCAGGAGACGCGCGTCGCTCACCAGCTCCGGCGCGCGGACCCCGAGAAAGGCGTACGCGAGGCCTGCGCCGGCCATCGCCATCCGCCACAGCGGCGTCGGCGGCACGGCGACCATGGTCCGCCGTACGTAGCCCCGCGGTCGGCCCCGCATCGCCGCGAAGAGCTCGACGCGGGCCTGGGCCTCGTAGGTCGTGAAGGATCGCCAGTCGTGGAGGAACGTGAGCCCACCTTCGCCGACGATGTCGATCTCGTGCTCGAGCATGCGATCGACGGCGTCGACGACGGCCTTGATCCAGGGGACCGAACAGCGCTGGGCCATCGACTGGCTCACCAGCACCCCCCGCCGCGCCCGCCACAAGTAGCCTGCGCCCGGCACCTCACGGTGGGGCGCCCAGCGGGAGAACGGATCGGCCGGACGCTCCACGCGCAGATGCTGACACCTCCGTGGAGATCGGTCACGGTCCGTGTTGCGGAGTGCGGGCCGCCCCCGGAGAGTCGACCGGTGATTCGCAGACCTCCTCGTCGTGCTCGCCCCGTCGCACAAGGAGCGGCAGGCCGGCGGAGAACGAGCCTTCACGCCGACCCTGCCCTCGCCGCGCAGCAGCGACCGCCCGCCGTATCAGGCGACGCCGATCTCCTGCTGCGCCGGCTTCGGCGGCGCGGCGCGCTTCTTCGCGTCGAGCTGCGTGAGATCCACGCTGGTCAGCGCCGAGATCCCGGGCTCGGGCATCGTCACGCCGTACAGCACGTCCACCATCTGCATCGTGCGCTTGATGTGCGTGATGAGGATGAACTGCGAGCGATCCGTCATCGTGCGGATGGCGTCGTTGTAACGAGCGACGTTGGCCTCGTCGAGCGGGGCGTCGACCTCGTCGAGGATGCAGAACGGCGAGGGCCGGATCTGGAACATCGCGAAGATCAGCGAGACCGCGGTGAGGGCCTTCTCGCCGCCGCTCATGAGCTCGATGTTGCCGATCTTCTTGCCGGGCGGCTGGGCCAGGATCTCGATGCCGGTCTCGAGCATGTCGTCCGGGTTGGTGAGCTGCAGCGAGGCGCGGCCACCGCGGAACATCTTCGGGAACAGCTCCTGGAACTTGAGGTTGACCGCGTCGAAGGTCTCCTTGAACAGGCGGCGCGACTCGCGGTCCATCTGCTCGATGGCTTTCGCGAGATCGGCGAGGGCGCGGTCGAGGTCGGCCTTCTGCTCCACGAAGTGCGTGTGGCGGGCCTTGGCCTCGTCGTGCTCGCGCTTGGCGTCCAGGTTGACCGCGCCGAGGCGGTCGATGAGCCCGCCGAGCTCGTGGATGCGGGCGCGGTGCTCCTCGCCCGGGATCTCGCGCAGGTGGTAGTCGCCGATGACGCGGGCGAGGTCGAGGCCGCGGAACTTCTCGCGGACCGAGTCGAGCAGGTTGCGGCGCTCGATGTTGAGCTCGCGGTCCTGCATCTCGTAGCGCACGCGGGTCTTCTCGGCCTCGTCGGCCGCCGTGCGCAGCTGCTTGAGCTCGGACTCGTGCGCGCCCATCGCCGCGCGGGCGGCCTCGTGCAGCGCCTTCTTCTCCACGAGAGCGTCACGCAGCGCCTGGGCCACGGTGACGAGCCCCTCGAGGCGCTCGCGGCTCGCGAAGAGGAAGCCGGCGAGCTCGCCCTGGCGACGCGCGCCGCCGAGGAGCTCCTCGCGGAGGCGATCCTCGCGCGTGCCGAGCTCGACCATCGATCGCGAGAGCCGCTCGAGGGCGCCCTCGATGCCGCGGGTCTTCTCCTTGGCGCGCGCGACCTGGATCTTGCGCTCGGTGACGACGCTGCGGCGCGCCTCGACCTCCTGGCGCTTGTCGTCGGCGTCGCGCTGGGCGTCTTCGCCCTGCCCCTCGGTCGCGGACTTCTCGTCGTAGGCGGTGGCGAGGTCGGCGCGGGCGTCGCCCTGCTC